>NZ_JBEZDL010000007.1:0-206718 GCF_040648295.1 Amycolatopsis sp. NPDC049159 | reverse complement strand
CTACCCGACGCGCACGCACGACGTCGCCGACGACCACGGTGGCCGCACGACGCCGGGCAGCTACCCGACGCGCACGCACGACGTCGCCGACGACCACGGTGGCCGCACGACGCCGGGCAGCTACCCGACGCGCACGCACGACGTCGCCGACGACCACGGCGGCCGCACCGCGGAACCGGGCGACGACCACGGCGGTCACGGCGGCGAGCCGGGTGACGACCACGGGCGCCACGGCCGCGACCACTGACCCCGGCTCGCCGAACGCCGTGAACGACTCTTTCACCACGTCCGACGCGGTGAAAGAGTCGTTCACGGCACCCGGACCGCGCCGGTCCACAGTGGACCGGCCGGGCGAAACCCTCAGCCCACCGGTACCCCGCGCACCTGGACCGGTCCGCGGGCCGGGTCGAGCTCGACCGCCTGCTCCACCCCGGACGGCGTGAGCACGTCGAACGCCCTCGGCGCCGTCGCCGGGTCCGCCGCGCACACCGGGGCGGTGCCACCCGCCGCGCACAGGCCGAACGTGTACTGCCCGGCCGTCGGCGTGAACGGCCTCGCCTGGTCGGGGGAGTTGCCGTCCTGCCCGGTCAGCACGACCGCGAACGTCCACCCGGCCGACGGCGTCCCGAACGCGGCCTTCGCCACGCTGATCGTGATGTACCGCGTCGCCTGCGAAGCCTGCACGGACGGCGAAGCGAGCGAAGCACCCGAAGCGTCGACGAGCGCCGGTTCCGCGAACCCTTGGACCTCGAGGCGCCGGCTCCACGCGTCCTGCGGCGCGATCGCGTACGCCCGGCTCGGGAACGGCGGCGCGGTCGACGTCGCCGTCGCGGCCGGGTCGTGCGCGTAGATCGTCAGCAGCTGGGCGCCCAGCGGGGAGCCGAACGTCGGGGACAGGTCGCGGACCTGCGCCCGGAACACCAGGTTCGCGCCCGAGTCGATGACCTGGAAGCGCTGCAGGTCGAACGCGCCGGCGTGGAAGTCGCCCGCCGTCGGGTAGGTGAACGTGCCCGGGCCGTTGTCGTCGCCGTCCGGGTCGGCCGTGTCGAGCAGGACCGTGCCGGTGACGAAGTCCGAGCTGATCGTCTTTTGCGCGTATCCGGTGCCCGCGCCGGTCGCGGCCGCCGTGACGACGTTCGCGCCGAGCGGGGTCGGCACCGTCGCGCGGAACGTCCCCGCCGCCGAGGCCCGGGTCGACAGCACCGTCGTCGTCCCGGCGTCGGTGGCCGACACCGCGAGGTCGACCCGGCTGCCGGCCGGCGCGGTGCCGGTGACTTCGGCCGTGGCGGCCGACACGGACGCGGGCGCGTCGAGCGTCACCGCCAGTGCCGCGGGCGGCGCGTGCGAGACGTACCGGGCGCGGACGTCGGCGGGCTGCTCGGGCAGCCGCCCGTCGTCGAGCGCCCTGGCCAGCCGCACCGACTGCGACTGCGCCCAGCTCAGCGGCGCCACCGAGCCGACGGACTGCCCGGGTGTGAAGCCGATCGACGCCGTCCGCGGGTCCGACCCGTACGGCGACGCGGGCAGCGCCGGGTTCTCCCAGATCTGCTCGGGGATCAGCCCGGTGCCGCCGGTCTGCGCCCGCATCGCGCGCAGCAGCGCCGCCGCGCCCGCCTGGTCGCCGGTCTGCACGGCGTGCTCGCCGCGTTCCCCGGCGAGCACCGGCCACAGGTGCCCCGACCCGGTGTTCGTCGACGGCCACGGCGCCCCGGTCGGGCCGCAGTTCGTCGGGTCCGGCTCGTAGCAGTCGCCGTAACCGTCTTCGCTGCCCGCCGCCGAAGTGCCGTAGCGGTACCAGCCCGGCCCGGCGGGAGTGTCCTTTTTGATCACGCGGTCCACGACGGCGAGCGACGCGGCGACGTCCGGGTCGTTCGCGGGCAGCACGCCGAGGCGCGGCAGCTCGAGGAACCCGGCGTCGACGACCGCGCGCTGGTCGGCGTCGACCGAACCGTTGCCGAGGTTGTAGATCCATTCGGAGTTCGGATCGCCGTTCTTGGTGAGCCGCAGGAAGTACCGGCCGCCGTACGGGCCGGTCGACGTCACGGTCCAGCCCTTGATGCTGCGCTGGAAGTGGTCCGCGGTGGCCCGGTAGACGTTCGCGCGCGCCGGGTCGCCGTTGCGGTCGGCGATCACGCCCGCGGCGACGAGCCCGGCGATCTCGGCGGCGATGGTCGAGGGGGAGTAGCCGCCCTGTTCTTCCCAGCGCTCCGAACCGAACGCCGGCCCGTGCGCGACGACGAAGTCCGCCGCCGCCCGGATGTGGCCGGTGTAGAGCGTGCGGTCGCGGTCGAGGCCGGCCTGCAGCGCCATCAGGATCGGGTACGCGCTCTCGTCGAGCTGGTCGCCACCGGAGTCGGGCGCCTTCTTGCCGTTGAGCATGGAGTTGCGCGGGAACCGGCCGTCCGGCTGCTGCTGGCGGGTGAACAGCCAGCGCACGCTCGCCCGCGCCGTCTCGCGGTCGCCGGCGGCGAGCAGGCCGGAGAAGCTTTCGTAGAGGTCGCGGGCGAAGATCTCGCGGTAGGAACCGAAGTACACGGGTTTGCCGCCGGGCGCGTCGCCCGCGGAGACCGCTTGGCCCCACGGGCTGCCGAGTGACGCGACCACCGCGCCCGGGAACGTCTTGTCCTCACTGGCCTTCAGCACGTTGACCGACTGGAAGTAGGCAGTGGAGTTTTCGGAGTCCTTGCCGCGCACCGGGATCAGCCCGTTGTCGTAGTCCCGCCACTCACGCGCGTACTGGCGCCGGCTCTGGTCGAACGGCGTGCGCAGGCTCGCCCCGGCAGTGGCGACGGCGGCCCGCGCGTCCGCGCCGAACCCGAGCGCCAGCACGGCGGGCCGGCGTGGCTGCAGGTCCAGCTGCGCGGTCTGCACGACGTTCCCGTTCGCCGCCGACGGCGTCGTGTCGGTGAGCCGGTGGTCGCGGTCGAGCTGCGCGAGCCCGTCGCCCGCGGTGCCGGCGAAGCCGCTGGACGTCGCCAGGAACCGGCGGTCGGCGCGCAGCGCGGCGGCCAGCGGCGTGCCGTAGTCGCGGGCCGGGGCGCTGGAAACGGTGTTCGCGTCGGCGCTGACCAGCGCGCTCGTCGCCGCGTCGACGGTCGCGGTGTCCCCGCCGCCGTTCGCCGGGCCGCCCCCGCCGTTGCCGTTGATGCTCGCGTCGTAGCGGACGTAGACCTTGAGGTCACCGCCGGAGCCGCGCAGCGGTTCCAGCCGGGTGCGGATCAGCACGCCGGTCCGGGCCGGATCGGCCAGGTACTCGGTGACCAGCCGGTACTTCCCGCTGCGCGGGGTCGACGTCACCTCGCAGGCCATCCCGCCCGCGCTCGTGCGGACCGTGTAGGTCATGTCGCGCGCCTGCAGGTCGGTGAACGTGCGCCCGTCGGTGACGGCGAACTGCAGCGACTCGACGTTCGTGTTGTCGATCACCGGCGCGTAGACGTCGGACAGCACGCCGCCCGCGACCGTGAACCACGCCTTGCTCTGCGTGTTCCGCGCGGTACCCAGGCAGTCCTTGCGGGCCAGGCCGAAGTGCGACACCGCACCCGGCCCCGGCGCGGGCGCCGCGGCGGCCACCGGAACGGACAGCAGGGGCGCGGCCAGCACCGCGCACACCACCACGGACCACGTCGACCGAGTCATCCGCCCATCCGATCACGACGGGCGCACCACGCACCAGGGCCGAACGCAGCAGGGAAAGTCGTTGCTCGTGATTGAGATGCCGAACCGGTGGGTAGCAAACCCACAGTCCCCCGGGGAGGTGAACGTGGAAGAGCTCGGATCGGACGGCTGGCGGTACCGTGGCACGATTTCTCCGCGCACGTTGCCGAGCCTGCGCCGTCATCTGGTTTCGTGGTTGCGGCGGCGGGCCGGCGAGGAGGTCGGCAGACAAGCCGACGACGTCGTGCTGGCGTGCTGGGAAGCGATGGCCAACGTCCTCGACCACGCCTACCGCGGCCGGCCGGGACTGATCGACGTCCGCGCCCGCGTCGACGACGAGGTGCTCGTCATCACCGTCGCCGACCAGGGCCGCTGGGAGTCGATCGCCGAGCGCGCGGACGGCGGCCGCGGCCTGCGCCTGATCCAGGCGCTCGTCGACGGGCTCGACCTCCGCTCCACCGACGACGGCACCGTGATCACGCTGACCTGGCCGTTCCCGGTGCGCCGCACCGCCTGAGGCTCAGCCGGCGGACAGCTCTTCGACGAACCGGGCCGCGACGTCGCGCAGCTTCACGTTGGTGTGCTGGGATTCCGTGACCAGGCGCTTCATCGCGTCGTCGGCGCCGATCCGGTGCACGGCCATCAGGATGCCCTTGGCCTGCTCGATCACCGCCCGCGTGCGCATCGCCGCTTCGAGGTCGTCGGCCTGGCGGCGGGCCTGGTGGTAGCGCCGGGTGGTGCGCAGCCCGAACGAGACGATCGTCGTGTAGAGCCGCAGCAACCGCGAGTCGGCCTCGGCGAACCCGTGGTCGCCGTAGCCGAACAGGTTGAGCGCGCCGGAGAGGTTTTCGTCCACACGCAGCGGTGCGGCCAGGTAGCTGCCCACGCCGAGGCCGCGGGCGTGCTCGGTGAAGTCGGGCCACACGACGTCCGCGGTGGCCAGCGGCAGCCGCACGACCTCGCCGGTCGCCGCGGCCCGCAGGCACGGCCCTTCGCCCGCCGCGTACTGGACCCGGTCGATCTCGACGGCGCGCTCGTCGGTGGAGGCCACGGTCTCCGGCTCGCCGTCGCGGATCGCGGTGATGCTGGCCATGTCGGCACCGGGCACGGCGCGGACGGCTTCCGCGCAGACAGCGTCCAGTATTTCGGCCTCGGCGGGCTCGGACTCCAGCGCGCCGGTGAGGCCCGCCATCGCGGCGGTCAGCTCGTCGAGGTGCTCCTGCGGGATCGGTTCACCGGTCACGCGATCATCTCCGTCCCGGGGTGGCGGTGGTCGAGCGCACCGCTGCTGTTCAACGGAACGGCGAAACCTTACCCGCGTGCGGTGCGTCTTCCGCAACACCCGGCGCATGGCGACGCGGGTGCCGGGGGACCGGCCGGGATCTCGGGACGGGGGAAAAGCGGTGGTTCCGGCCCGCGCTCGCTGCTGAACGTCGTGGGTTGGCGCCGGGAACCACCTCACGACGGCCGGCGGCACAACCCACCCCGCGCCCGTCGCTTCGAGTGACTTACCCCGTGCGGAGCGAGTCAACCCTTCAGCGGACGGTCACCTTCGCGACTTGGGCCAGCCCGGAAACCCGCAGCACCCGATCCAGCAGCCGCGGGGCGACCAGCCGCAGGTCGTGCTCGCCGGCCCGGTCGAACAGCACGGCCACGCCCGCGCTGTCGAGGTAGTCCACCCCGGTGAGGTCCACGGTGACCGGGTTCCCCGCCGCCAGTTCGCGGTCCAGTGCCGCGCCGAACTCGGCTGCGTTGCTCATGTCGATCTCGCCGGTCGCGCGCACGGTGCGGCCACCGTCCTCGCCCCGCCCGGCGACCAGCGTGAGAGCCGTCGTCACGAACCGATTCTCCATTCCAGCGTGACGGTGGTGCCGTGGGCATCGTGCCGGATCGTGACCGCGTCGGCCAGTGCTTCCATCATCGGCGTGCCGCGGCCGCGGAGCACGTGGTTGTCCGGGGGCGGCTGCTTCCAGCGGCCGTCGTCGGTGACCACGACCACGAGGCGGGGGCCGGCGAACCGGGCGGAAAGGTGGGCGGTGCCGTCGCCTTCACCGCGGTAGGCGTGCTCGACGGCGTTGGCGCAGGCCTCGCCCGCCGCGACGAGCACGTCCTGCGCGACGTCGGGGTCGAGCTCCGCGTTGGCCAGCCACGCGCGCAGCCAGTGGCGGGTCGAAGCGAGGCTGTCCGGGTGCGCTTCGAAGTCGAGCACCAGCGCCGGCACCGACCGCCGGTAGAGCAGCAGCGCGACGTCGTCTTCGTAGCCGTCGTCGGGCCGGAGCCGGCCCATCAGGGTGGCCGCGAGGTCGGTCAGGTCGGCCTCCCGCACGTCGTGGGCGATTTCGGTGGCCCGGGTGATGCCGTCGTCCAGCGACTCGCGCCGGCGTTCGACGAGCCCGTCGGTGTAGAGCATCAGCAGCGAGCCGACCGGGACGACCGCCGTGGCCTCCGGCCGGTGCGCCGCCACGCGCACGGCGAGCGGCACGCTGCCGCCCGCGTCGAGGAACTCCGACGAGCCGTCGCTGTGCACGAGGGTGGCGGGCGGGTGCCCGGCGCTGCTGTAGGTGAGGGTGCCGGTCGCGGGGTCGAGCACCCCGCAGAAAACGGTGGTGCACAAGGCACCCGGCAGCCGGTCGGCGAAGCGGTCGAGCGTGGTCAGGGTGTGCGCCGGGCCGTTGGCCTCCAGCAGCAGCGCGCGGCAGGCGCTGCGGAGCTGGCCCATCACCGCGGCCGCCGCGAGGCCCCGGCCGACGCAGTCGCCCACGACGATGCCGATCCGGTCGCCGCCCAGCGCGATGACGTCGTACCAGTCGCCGCCGACCTCTAGGGGCGGGGTCGCCGGCTCGTAGCGCACCGCGAAGCCGTCGGGGAGCAGGGCCGGGCCGAGGATCGAGCGCTGCAGCGCGATCGCGACCTCGCGCTGGCGGTCGTCGCGGTGCGCGCGGCGCAGGGCGTGCGCGAGCGTCCCGGCCAGCAACGCCAGCAGGGTCCGGTCTTCGGTGCCGAGCGGACGGCCGGGCGGGGGCTCGACCCAGAGCGTCAGCCGGCCGCCGGGGTGGTCGACGGACGCGCCCGCGCCGCCGTTCGCCGCCGTCGTGTGCAGCGCCGGGACCGAGCGGAGCCCGTCGAGCGTCGCGCGCAGCGGCGCGGCGAGATCGGTCCACCCGCGGTCCCGGGGGTCGGTCGAGGCGACCTCCGGTTCGCCGTCCCGCGGCCAGGTCACCGCGAGGACGCGCTCGGCCTCCCACAGTTCGCACAGCAGCTCCAGCGCGGTGCGCAGGACCTCCGGCACCCCGCTGACGCCGGCCAGGCGCTGGTTCATCGCGGCGAGCGCGTTCTCGCGCTGCACGGCGTAGCGCTCGGCCGTGACGTCGCGGACCGTGCCGACGAGCCGGCGGCGGCCCTCGTCGTCCTGCAGCGCGTTGTAGGCGACGGCGGTCCAGACCCGGTGCCCGTCCACGTGCCGCAGCGGCAGCACGAAGCTGCCGGCCTGCTCGTCCCTGGCCCGCTCGAAGGCTTCGGTGACCTGGCGGTGGGCGTCGGGGTCGGCGTCGCGGTCCGGCCACCACGGGAACGGCTGGCCGTAGGGCAGCCCGTCCGGACCGGCGCCCAGCACTTCGGTGAACGCCGCGTTGATCTCCACGACCCGTCCTTCGGTGTCACTGACGAAGAAGCCCTCCTGAAGCGACTCGATCATCGCCGCGCGCCACCGGGCGTGCTGCGTCCGCAGCCGCGCCAGCTGGATGGTCGTGCGGACGCGGGCGAGCAGCTCCCGCGCCGAGAACGGCTTCACGAGGTAGTCGTCGGCCCCGGCGGCCAGCCCGTCGACCGCGGCCTCCTGCCCGGCCCTGGCCGACAGCAGCAGCACGGGCACGGCGGCGGTGCGCGGGTCGCCGCGCAGCTCGGCGAGCAGGCCGAGGCCGTCCAGCCGGGGCATCATCACGTCGCTGATGATCAGCTCGGGCGGCTCGGCGCACGCGGCGGCGAACGCCTCGACGCCGTCCCGCACCGAGGTGACCGCGTAGTCGTCCCGCAGCAGCCGCACGAGGTAGTCGCGCATGTCGGCGTTGTCGTCGGCGACCAGGACCCGGGCGCCGGTGGCCGCCGTGGGCGCGGAGGGCGCGTTCCGGCCGACGTCCGGCAGCCAGCGCAGGGCTTCCTGCACGTACGGTTCGGCGGTTTCGGTGGCGATCCCGCCGACCGGGGACGCCGCGAAGACCTGCTCGGCCGGCAGGTGCCGGACACCGAGCGGCAGCCGGATCCGGAACGTCGTCCCGGCGTCGGGCGCGCTCTCCACGGCGACGGTGCCGCCGTGCATGCCGACGAGCTCGCGGACCAGCGCCAGGCCGATCCCGCTGCCCTCGTTGGAGCGGGCCCGCGCCGACGGGATCCGGTGGAACCGCTCGAAGAGCCGGGGCAGCTCGGTGGCGTCGATGCCGGTGCCGGTGTCGGACACGGCGACCACGGCGTGCTCGCCATCGAGGGCGGCCGTCACCCGGATCGACCCGTCGAAGGTGAACTTGATCGCGTTCGACAGCAGGTTGTAGACGATCTTCTCCCACATCCCGCGGTCGACGTGCACCAGCTCGCCCAGCGGCGGGCAGTCGACCTCGAACACCAGCCCGGCCCGTTCGGCCGCGGCGCGGAAGACGCTCGCCAGCTCGGCGGTGAACGCGGCGAGGTCCACCGGCTCGAAGCGGGCCTGCATCCGGCCGGCCTCGATCCGGGAGAAGTCGAGCAGGTTGTTGACCAGCCGCCCCAGCCGCAGCGCGTTGCGGTGGATGACGGCCACCTCTTCGCGGATCCGCTCGTCGGCGTCGTCGAGTGCGTCCCGCAGATCGGCCGCCGGGCTCAGGATCAGGGTGAGCGGGGTGCGGAACTCGTGGCTGATGTTGGCGAAGAACGTCGTCTTGGCCGCGTCCAGCGCGGTCAGCTCCTCCGCCCGCTGCTGCTGCCGCCGGTAGGCGAGCGCGCCGTTGACCAGCGCCGCCGTCTGCTGGGCGACGAGGCCGAGGAACGTCCGGTAGGACTCGTCGAGCGCGCGCCCGGCGCTGGCCGCGAGCACGATCACCCCGGCCGCGGGGCTCCCGGGGTCGCCGAGCAGCGGCAGCACCATGGCCTCGGTGGGCGGAGTGGACCAGCCGCCCGGCGGGAGCTCACCGACCGCCGCGTCCGGCACCGTCCGCGGCACCCCGTCGGCGAGCACTTCGCGGAGCGGCCAGACGGCCGGATCCCCGGCGTCTTCGCCGCCGGGGGTGACCGCGGCGGGCGCGAGTTCGCCTTCGTCGTCGCGGATGTGGATGGCGGCGTACGGGACGTCGTCGCCGGCCCGCCCCAGCACGGAGGCGACCAGCTCACAGGCTTCGCCGACGGTCCGGGCGCTGCCGGCCTGGGCACCGAGCTCGCGCAGCGTCGCCATCCGGCGCTCGCCGATCACGCGCTCGGTGGTTTCGGTGACGGCGGTGAACACGGCGCGGACCACGCCTTCGTCGTCGTGGACCGGGCTGTAGGAGTACGTCCAGTACGTCTCTTCCCAGTAGCCGTGCCGGTTCATCGGCAGCAGCAGGTCTTCCGACCAGGTCGCCTCGCCGGTGGTCATCACGCTGTCCAGCATCGGGCCGATGATGTGCCAGATCTCGTCCCAGACCAGCGCACCCGGCTTGTCGAGCGCGGGGTGCTTGGTGCCGAGCAGCGGCAGGTAGGCGTCGTTGTAGAGGAAGCGCAGCTCCGGCCCCCACCAGACGATCATGGGGAAGCGGGAGGTGAGGCAGATGCGGACGGCCGTCGTCAGGCTCGTCGGCCAGCCCGCCGGGTCGCCCAGCGGCGAGGAAGCCCAGTCGAAGTCCCGCATCCGGGCGGCCATCCGGCTGGTCCCGGGAAACACGGCGCGGTGGCCGGACTCTTCCCCGACGCTCATCACACTCCCGGTTCGCACGGCCCGGGGAAAGCCTACTCGACCCGGGAGGCGGCTGCCGCGCGCACGAGCCGACACATCCGGGTGAGCGGGTTCCGGTCAGGCGCCGCCGGTCAGCCAGGTCATGGTGACGGTGGTGCCGTCCTCGCGGTGCACCTTGGCGCTGTGGTCGGCGAGGGTGTCGATGAGCAGCAGGCCGCGGCCGCGCAGGCCGTTCGTCTCGGCGGGCGGCTGCCAGGTGCCGTAGTCGGTGACCGTCACCGTCAGCCGGTCGCCCAGCGATTCGGCGCGGACGTCGATCTGGCCCGCCGCTCCGTCGCGGTACGCGTGTTCGGCCGAGTTGGCCATCGCCTCGTAGCCGGCCAGGACGACGTCCTCCTGCCGTTCCTCGCTGAGCCCGAGCCGGTTGAGCCAGCCGGCCAGCGCCTCGCGCAGGTCGGGCAGCAGCCCGGCGATCGCGGCGGTCCGCCGGTGGAACGAGGTCGCGGGACCGGGGGCGCCCGGCGGGCGGGGGTCGGTCATGGGGCGTCCTCTCCGCGGTGGCGCACGTGGATGACCGCGATGTCGTCGTCGTGCCGTCCGCGCGTCAGTTCTTGGACGAGCTTGTCCCAGGCCGTGCCGAGGTCGGCCGCGGTCAGCAGCCCGGGAATACCCGCCAGCAGCCATTCGATGCCGAGCGTGAGGTCGCGGGTGCGGCTCTCGACCAGCCCGTCGGTGTAGAGCACCAGGTCCGCGCCGACCGGGAACCCGGTGGTGCGCTGGGGGAAGACCGAACCGACGCCCAGCGGCTGCGCCAGCGCCTCGCCGATCTGCTCCGGCGGCTCGCCGGGGCGGATCAGGACCGCGGGCAGGTGACCGGCGTTCGCGTAGGTCAGGGTGCCGTGGTCCGGCCGGTGGACCGCGTAGAAGCAGGTCACGAAGCTTTCGCCGAACAGCCCGCCGGTGAGGTCGGAGACGTGGCGCAGGACCTCCGACGGCGGCAGCTCGAGCCGGGCGTAGCTGCGGATGGCGGTGCGGACCTGGCCCATCACCGTCGCGGCCGTGACGCCGTGGCCGACGACGTCGCCGATGACGAACGCCGTCCCGCCGGACGGCAGCCGGATCACGTCGAACCAGTCGCCGCCCACCTTGCTGCCGGTGACCGCGGGCAGGTACCGGGTGAACACGTCGAGACCCGGCGTGGCCGGAGCGACCGGAAGCATGCTGCGGGACAGCTCGGTGGCCAGCGTGCGCTCGCGTTCGTAGAGACGCGCGTTGTCGAGCGCGATGGCCGTGTACGCGGCGATGCCTTCGGCGAGGTACTCGTGGCGGGCGGTGAAGCGGTCCGGTTCGGGGTGGCCGAAGAAGAACCCGCCCAGCACCTCACCGGAGGTCGGGCTGAGCACCGGCACGGCCAGGTAGCTGCACACGGGCAGGTGCCCTTCGGGCATCCCGAAGTACGGCGCGTTCTTCCCGAACCGCTCGTCCTTCGTGATGTCGGGGCTGCGCACGGTGCCCTCGCCGTCGAAGGTGGGCGCGAAGACCGCGGTGTTGCGCGGCATCGGGAACCGGGCGAACGCCGCGCGCGGCACGCCCGAAATCGTGTACAGCGTGTAGGACTCGCCGAGCTCGTCGACCAGATTGTAGAAGAACGCGCCGAAGGCGGCGCCGGTCGCCTTCGTGGCGGCGTCGGTCGCGTCCTGCACGAGCGGGTCGATGTCGAGCTGGGCGGTCAGCTGCCGGCCGGTGGAGTGCAGCGCGTCGAGCACCGCGGCTTCGCCCCGCAGCCGCCGGACGGTGGCGGCCAGGTCCGCGGTTGCGGCGTCCACGGCGGCCGCGACGAGCGCGGGCAGCTCACCGACCCGCTCGGTGGTGTAGACCACGGTGCCCTGTTCACCGTCGGCGACCGCGATCGCGCGGGTGACTTCCGTGCCCGGCAGCAGTTCCGCCAGCACCTCGGGATCGGTCACGACCGCCGCGGCGCGCCCGCCCAGCACCGCGTCCGCCTCGGCGGGGGTGAGGGACCGGACCCCGGTGGCGGCCGGCGTTCCGGCGTCCCCGACGAAGGCGCGGCGCACGGCGTCGAGCACCTCGTCGGACCGCGGACCGGGCGCCATCAGCGCGCCAGTGCTTCGGACAGCGAAGAGTAGATGGCGAGTTCGTCGGTCAGCCGGGTCAGCTCCAGCGGGCGCAGGGTGATGCGGCCGCTGGCGACCACCCGCAGCGGAGTGGCGGTCTGCCCGCGGTGCGCCCGGACGAGCTCGGCCATGCCCGCCGACGCCAGGAAGGTGACGTCGGTGAGGTCGATGACGAGCGACGCGGGCCGCGACCGGGCGGCGCGTTCCACCAGCCGGCGGAGTTTCGGTGCCAGCGCGAGGTCGAGGGCACCGTCGACGCGCAGCACGGCGGTGCCGTCGCGGTCCTCCAGTGCCACCGAGCCCGCTGAACCAGCCGCGTCGCCGAGTGCGTCCCCGGTCACGTCTCTTTCGGCCATGACCTTCATCTTGCCTGCTCGGGGAGCCGCCCGAAAGCGGAGGGGGCACTGACACGGCGGTGCGGCGGCGGGACGGGCATGATTGACACCGGTTGAGCAGACAGCCTTCGTGATCACGCACGCCCACCGGGCACCCCGGAGGCGTTGCCGGAGGCAGGAGTACGCGTCATGAGCGAGCACACCCATACTGAAAGCGCGACGACCGCTGTGCCGTTCGGGGAGTTCCGGATCGCCCGAACGGAGCAAGCCGGTGCCGTCGTGGTCGAGGTCGCCGGCGACGTGGACACCACGACCGCGCCCGCTCTCGTGCGGGCCGCGGACGAGGCGCTGGCCGCCGAACCCCCGGTGCTCGTCGTCGACCTGACCCGCGTCGAGTTCCTCGCTTCGCCGGGGCTGACCGCGCTGCTGACGATCCACCGCAACGCCGCCGCGGGGACCGCGGTGCGGATCGTCGCGACCGGCCGGGCCACCCTGCGCCCGATCCAGCTGACCGGTCTCGAGGACAGCCTGTCGCTCTTCCCCACCCGGGAAGCCGCGCTGGCCGGGTGACCGCGCCGTCCCGGTCGCGCTCAGCCGCCGGCCGGGACGGGCAGCCGCCGGATGGCCAGCAGGGCCACGTCGTCCTGGGCCGGCCGGCTGCCGATCATCGCGGCCATGATCTGCGCGCAGAGCCGCTCGGGCTCGCCGGCGTACACCGAGTCGGCCAGCAGCTGCATCCCGGCGTCCACCGGCCGGTCCCGGCGCTCGACCAGACCGTCTGTGTAGAACGTGAGCACGGCGTCCGGCGGGAGGTCGACGACCGTCGTGCGCCGTTCGGGCTCGCCGATGGTCAACCCGATCGGGGGATCCGGGGGCACGTCGACCAGCCGGCCCGTCACACCGGGGGTGACCAGCACCGGCGGCAGGTGCCCGGCCAGCGAGAGCGTCACCGCTTCCCGGTCCGGGCCGATGATCCCGTAGGCCACCGTGGCCATCGCGCCGTGCTCGAAGTGGTTGGCCTTGCGGTCGAGCTTGGCGAGCACGTCGGCCGGGCTTTCGCAGTCGAGGGCGTAGGCGCGCAGCGCGCTGCGCAGGCGTCCCATGATCACGGCCGCGTCGAGGCCGTGGCCCGAAACGTCGCCCATCACGACGCCGAGCCGGTCGCCCGGCAGCGTGAACAGGTCGTACCAGTCCCCGCCGAGGCCGGTCTCCGCGCCGGGCACGTACCGGGCGCCGAACTCCAGCCCGGACACCGCGGGCAGGCTGCTCGGCAGCAGGCTGCGCTGCAGCGCCATGGTGGCGGTGCGGTTCTCTTCCCTGGCCTCCACCTGGATCGTCGCGGCGAGGCGGTCGGCGAGCAGCTGCATCGTGGCCACTTCGGTTTCGCTGAACGGCCGGGGCGTCACCGAGCCGACGTGCAGCACTCCGACGAGCTCGCTGCCGGCGATCATCGGCACGCCGAGCATCGAGTGCAGTCCGCGCTCCCACAGCAGGGAGTTCACGACGGTGGTTTCGTCGACGTGGTCGAGGATCACCGGGGCCCGCTCCAGCGCGACCCGGCCGGCGAACCCGCTGCCGACCGGCACCCGCACGCCCTGGTGGACCTCTTCCTCGATGCCGGCCGCGGCGAACGCCACGAGCTGCCGGGCACTGGGCTGGTAGCGCAGCACGGTCGCGGTGTCGACGCCCATGACCTGGCACAACCGCCGCAACGTCTCGACGAGCACCTCGGCCAGCACGAGGTGACCGGCGGGGGCGCCGATGATCGTCTCCAGTTGCTGCAGCCGGTCGTGGGCGTCGAGACTTCGCGACATGGAACGACCCTAGCCGCAACCCCTTTGCGGGCCTAACCATCCCGCGTTTCGACGGCGGGTCCCCCGGGGTAACCAGCCGGTCGTGAGCGTCGACTTGGAGTGGGTGGCCGTGCTGCGGCACGGGCAGAGCACCGGGAACGTGGCCCGCGAGGAAGCGGAGTCGGCCGGGGCGGACGTGATCGACATCGCCGAGCGCGACGCCGACGTCCCGCTGACGGAACTGGGGGAGGACCAGGCGAAGGCCGCCGGCGGGTTCTTCGCCGAGCGCCCGCCGGACCTCGTGGTCACCTCGACCTACCGCCGGGCCTGGGACACCGCCAGGCTGGCCGCGCCCGACGGCGTCCCGATCGTGCCGGACGAACGGCTGCGCGACCGCGAACTCGGCGTGCTGGACCTGCTGACGTCCCACGGCGTCCGCGAGCGGTGGCCCGACGAACTGCGGCGCAAGCGGCGGCTCGGCAAGTTCTACTACCGGCCGCCGGGCGGCGAATCCTGGGCCGATGTCGTGCTGCGGGTGCGTTCCCTGCTGAACGAGCTGAGCGCCCAGCACGCCGGAAAGCGCGTTCTGCTGGCCGCCCACGAGATGACCGTCTTCGCCCTGCGCTACCTCCTCGAAGGCCTGCCGGAGCCCGATCTGCTCCGCGCGGCCGACGCCACCGAAGTCCCGAACGGCTCGGTGACGGCGTGGGAGCGCGACCACGACCGCGGGTTCACCATGGTGCTCGCCCAGGAGGTCGGGCACCTGCACGCCACCGACATCCCGCCGACGGCGGACGACGATGCCGCGCGACAGCTCTCCTGAGCCGGCGCCGATCAGCCCGGCCCTGTTGCGGGACTGGCGGATCGGCACCGGTGACCGCGGCACGGTGCTCGTCGTCGGCGGTGCCCGCGCGGTGCCCGGCGCGCCCGCGTTGTCCGGGACCGCCGCCCTGCGCGCCGGGGCGGGCACCCTCCAGCTGGCGGTCGCCGAACGCCACGCGACGGCCATCGGCGTTTCGGTACCCGAGTCGTCGGTGTCCGGCCTGCCGGAAACCGAATCCGGCGCGATCGCCGCCGACGCCGCCGACCGGCTGGCCGACGTCCTCCCCGGCGCCGGCACCGTCGTGGTCGGTCCGGGCCTGACCGGCGCCGAGGAAACCGAAGAACTGCTGCGGCGGCTGGTGCCCGCGATCGCCCCGGACGCGCGGGTGGTGCTCGACGCGTTCGCGCTCGGCGCGCTGAGCCGGGCACCGGAGCTGGCCGAGCCGCTGGCGGACCGGCTCCTCCTCACCCCGAACCGGATCGAAGCGGCCTTCCTCGACGGGTGCGAGGAAAAGGACGTCGACGACCTGGAGACGGCGGTGCGGATCGCCCGGCGCTACCGCGGCGTGGTGCTGCTGATGGGCGTGGTCGCCACGCCCGGCGGCCGCGTCTGGCGGGACGGCAGCGGCCACGTCGGGCTGGCGACGTCCGGCAGCGGCGACGTGCTGGCCGGGCTGACCGGCGGCTTCCTCGCCCGCGGTGCGGCCGTCGACCAGGCCGCCTGCTGGGCGACGCACGTCCACGCCGTCGCCGGCCAGCGGCTGATCCCGGACACCGGCAGCACCGGGCTGCTGGCGCGGGAGCTCGTCGCCCAGATCCCGCGGGTGATCGCCGAGCTGGAGCGCTGAGTCACCGCTGGGCGGTCGGCCGCACGACGATCTCGTTGACGTCGACGCCGTCCGGCTGCCCGATCGCGTAGGAGATCGCGCCGGCGATGGTGTCCGGCGCCATCGCCACCGCGCGGTAGGTGCGCATCGCCTCCTTCGCCCCCGGATCGGTGATGCTGTCGGCCAGTTCGGACTCGACGACGCCGGGGGAGACGGTCGTGACGCGGATGCCGGGGTCGGCCTCGAGCCGCAGGCCTTCGGTGATCGCGCGGGCCGCGTACTTGGTGGCGCAGTAGACCGCGGCCGTCGGCACCACCTCGTGCGCCCCGGTGGAGGCGACGGTGACGAAGTGCCCGCCGCCTTGGCGCCGGAAGTGCGGCAGGACCGCGGCGATCCCGTGCAGCAGGCCGCGGACGTTGACGTCGATCGTGCGGTCCCACTCCTCGACGAGCAGGGAGTCCAAGCGGGACAACGGCATCACGCCCGCGTTGGCGACGAAGACGTCGAGCCGCCCGTGCGCTTCGACGGCGGCGTCCGCGAACGCGGCGACGTCCGCGCGGTCGGTGACGTCGAGGGGGTGCACGTCGGCGGTGCCGCCGGCGTCGTGGATCTCCTTGGCGAGCGCGGTCAGCCGGTCTTCGCGGCGGGCGCCGAGCACGACGTGGTGGCCTTCGCGGGCCAGGCGCAGCGCGGTGGCGTGCCCGATGCCGCTGCTGGCACCGGTGATGAGGACGGTCTTCACGGGGTTTCCTCTCGGGGGAAGTCGGCGCCGAGGGTGGTCTCGCGCCAGGTGTCGAAAGTGGACTTGAGGGTTTCGAGCCGGGCCGTGGCGATGGTGTAGGCGGCTTCGCCGAGCAGCAGCCGCAGCGGGGGCTCGGCGGCGCCGGCCGCGGCGATGATCGCTTCCGCCGCGCGGGCCGGGTCGCCGGGCTGCCTGCCGTAGGTCGCGGTGGTCGCTTCCCGGCGCGCTCCGGCCGTTTCGGCGTAGTCGTCGATGCGGATCGCCGACTGCCGCATCGACGGGCCGGACCAGGCGGTGCGGAACGCGGCGGGCTCCACGATGGTCACCTTGATGCCCAGCGGGGCCACTTCCGCGGCCAGCGACTCCGACAGCCCCTCCACGGCGAACTTCGTCGCGTGGTAGTAGCCGGTGGCGCCGAAAGCGGCGAGCCCGCCGAGCGACGACACGGTCACGACGTGCCCGCTGCGGCGGGCCCGCATGCCGGGCAGCACCGCGCGGGTGACGTCGGCGAGGCCGAACACGTTGGTGTCGAACAGCTTCCGGATCTCGGCGTCCTCGCCTTCCTCGACGGCGGCGAGGTAGCCGTAGCCGGCGTTGCCGACCAGGACGTCGATCCGGCCGAAGGTCGTTTCCGCCTTTGCGACCGCGGCGGTGACCTGGGCGTGGTCGGTGACGTCGAGCGGCAGCGCCAGTGCGCGGTCGCCGTGCGCCTCGACGAGGTCGCGGACCCGCGCCGGGTCGCGGGCGGTGACGACGGCCCGCCACCCGCGGTCGAGCACGGCTTCGGCGAGTGCGCGGCCGAGGCCGCTGGAGCAGCCGGTGATGAACCAGACAGCGTTTTCGGGCACGACGAAGTACTCCGTCCATGGGGGAACAGCGGAAGGGGTTTTCAGGAAGCGGCGAGGCTGCCCAGGAGGGCGAGGGCCGCTTCCGACGGGCTGCCCGGCTCGGCCTGGTAGACGACCAGCTGCTGGCCGGGCGCGCTGTTCACGGTCAGCGCCTCGTAGCTCAGCACGAGCTCACCGACGAGCCGGTGGTGGAACCGCTTGGTTTCGTGCGTCTTCTGCCGGATGTCGTGGCGCGCCCACAACCGGCGGAACTCCGCGCTCTTGACCGACAGCTCGCCGACCGTCTCGATCAGCCGCGGGTCGTCCGGGTCGATCCCGGCGGCCGCCCGCAGGCCACCGACCGTGTTGACGGCGACGCGCTCCCAGTCCGGGTAGAACTCGCGGGCGTCCGGGTCGAGGAACACCAGCCGGACCAGGTCGCCGCTGTGCTCGTGCCCGCCGAACAACGCCTGGCCCAGCGCGTTGTGCGCGAGCACGTCCAGGCAGCGGCCGAGCACCAGCGCGGGGGTGTCGGGCCAGCCGTCCATCAGGCGCAGCAGGTTCGGGCTGACCTGCTCGCGCCGTGGCCGTCGACGTCGTCTCGGGGCCGGGCTCGCCAGCCGGTGCAGGTGGGCGGTGGCGTCCTCGTCCAGCGCGAGCCCGTGCGCGAGCGCGTCGACGACCTGCGCCGACGGGTTCCGCTCCCGCCCCTGCTCGAGCCGGACGTAGTAGTCGGTGCTGACCCCGGCCAGCACCGCCACCTCCTCGCGGCGCAGCCCGGCGACCCGGCGCGGACCGCCCGCGGGCAGGCCGAGGTCCGCCGGGCCCACCTGTTCGCGGCGGGCCCGGAGGAACTCACCAAGAGCGTTCTCCGCAGCCATGGTCCGAGGCTAACCCGGTGGCGCCGGACTTGGGTGGCCGCGCCGCACCCACCCTCAGGTGAGCCGGATCGGCTCCCCTTCGTGGTCCGGCTGCAGGAGCGTGGCAGTGGCTTCGCGCCCGTCGACGTCCAGCGTCATCACGGCGTTGCCGAAGTGCGGCCCCGAAACGCAGCGCCAGGTCAGCGGCGCGGGCGGCACGCCGACGCGGCGGGCCAGGCCCTCGCTCAGCCGCGTCAGGCTCCGCGCCCAGCCCGCGCGGAACAGCCGGTTCATGTACCACGGCACGGTGTTGTGCACCGGCGAGCAGGTGAGCTGGTGCACCGGTGCGCCCGGCAGGTCGGCCCGGGCGACGTACGCGTGGTGCACGTCGCCCGACAGGACGTTCACCGAGGCGACGCCCCGGTCCGCCACCCGCCCGATGAGCTTGCTCAGCCGGTCGAACGACTCGCGGAACGCCGGCCAGTGCTCCAGGTCGGCGAGCTGGCGGAACCACTCGCTGACCCGGCCGACGAGCCCGGGCCGGGTGCAGAGCCGCTCGTTGACCGACTGCGCGGCCGACAGCGCGGTCGGCATCAGCCACGGCAGCGACGTGCCGATCAGCAGGTGCTCGAAGTCGCCGCCGGCCTGCTCCTCGATCCAGCGGAACTCGTCCTCGCCGACCATCGAGCGGGTGCCGCCGGCCAGGATCCGCCCGGCCCGCGAGTCGATGACCAGCAGCCGGACCGGGCCGAAGTCGCGCCGGTAGGACCACCGGGTGCCCTTGGCGCCGTCGGCCTCGCGGTCGGCGCGGTCGGCGAACTCCCGCAGCAGCCCGGCGTTGTCCACGCCCGACTTGACCACCTGCTGGTAGACGTCGTCTTCGGCGAGCTCGTCGGGGCCGAGGTTACCCAGGTGCTGGTACACCCAGTACGAGACCAGCGCGCCCCGGATCCGCTCCGGCCACCACGACGTCCGGGTCATCTCCTCGCGCCACGCGTGCGACGTGTTCCAGTCGTCGCGCACGTCGTGGTCGTCGAAGATCATCGACGTCGGCACGGTCGACATCAGCCAGCGCACCGCCGGATCGCACCACGCCTCGAAGTACAGGTGGCAGTACTCCTCGAAGTCGGCGACCTCGTTGCCCGGCGGTTCGCTCGTGTCACGCCGCTGCGCGAGCCACTCCTGCGTGGCGTCGGTGGTCTCGTCGGCGTAGACCTGATCACCCAGCAGGAGCAGCGATTCCGGCCATTCGGACTCGTCGAGCGCGGCCATCCGGTGGGCGTACGCGGCGAGTGCGTCCGGGCCGAGCGCGTCCTGCTCCCGCGGTTTGCGGCAGGACCCGAACACCAGGCGGAACCGGGGGTCGCCGGGGGCCAGCGTCCGGATCCGGCTCGGCGGCAGGGTGCTTTCCGGTCCGGGCCAGGCGAGTTCGCCGTCGAGCCGCACTTCGTACGGCGTGCTGCGCCCCGGCTCGAGCCCGGTCAGCACGACGAGGGCGTAGTGGTGCCCGGCGACCTCGAAGGTCCGGGCGGCCGCCTCGGCGACGCGGACTTCGCACGGGCCGTCCGTCTCCACCCAGATCGTCGCCGAGTCGGCGTTCACGTGCCGCAGCAGCGGTCCCAGGAGCAGCTCGGTCATGCCCGGAATCCTCGCAGCAGTCCGGCCCGGCGGCAGTTCGAAAGGTCGCGAAACATCCCGATAATCGTTGACCGGTCCCGGGCGGCGAACGAACGATCGTCACGAGCTGCGCCCCGCCCCCGGAAAGGATTCGTCGAGTGCGAAGACTCTTCACCGCCCTCCTCGCCGCCGCGCTGTCGATCGCCGCTGCCGTCGTGCTGGTGGTTTCGGCGCAGCCCGCGTCGGCGGCCACCTTGACGCGCGTGACCGATTTCGGCAGCAATCCCAGCAACCTCAACATGTACACCTACGTCCCCGACCGGCTGGCGCCGCAGCCGGCGCTGCTGGTCGCGGTCCACTACTGCACCGGCTCGGCCTCCGCCGTGTTCAACGGCTACGCCCGCGACTACGTCACCGCGGCCGACCAGTACGGCTACGTCATCGTCTTCCCGGAAGCCACGCGCAGCGGGCAGTGCTTCGACGTCTCGTCGCCGCAGGCGCTCACCCGCGGCGGCGGCAGCGACCCGGTCGGCATCCTGTCGATGGTCGACTGGGCCAAGCAGCGCTACCACGTCGACCCGGCACGCGTGTTCGTCACCGGCTTCTCCTCCGGCGCGATGATGACCAACGTGCTCGCCGCGGAGTACCCGGACGTGTTCGCGGCCGGCTCGGCGTTCATGGGCGTGCCCGCCGGCTGCTTCGCCACCACCGACGGGTCGAGCTGGAACAGCCAGTGTTCGGGTGGCCAGCTGATCAAGACCGCCCAGCAGTGGGGTGATCAGGCCCGGCAGATGAGCGGCGGGCGCAGCGGCCCGTACCCGCGGATGCAGCTGTGGCACGGCACCGCCGACGACACGCTGCGCTACCCGAACTTCGGCGAAGAGGTCAAGCAGTGGACGAACCTGCGGGGCGTGAGCCAGACGCCGTCGTCGAGTGATTCCCCTCAGTCGGGCTGGACGCGCTCGCGCTACGGCGGCACCGGCGTGCAGGCGCCGGTCGAGGGCATCAGCGTGCAGGGCGCCGGGCATGCGTTGCCGCAGAACGGGATGGTGGCGTACGCCATCGCGTTCCTCGGCCTGAACAGCGCCGGCACTTCGACGACGACGACGTCCGCGCCGCCCGCCGGGAGCACGCTCGGGAGCGCGGCGAGCGGGACCGGCCGGTACTTCGGCACCGCGGTTTCGGCGGGCAGGCTCTCGGACAGCGTCTACACCGGCATCCTGAGCCGCGAGTTCTCCATGATCACGCCGGAGAACGAGATGAAGATCGACGCGACCGAGCCCGCGCAGGGCCAGTTCTCGTACGGCAACGCCGACCGGATCGTCAGCCAGGCGACGAGCCAGGGCGCCCGGATGCGCGGGCACACGCTGGCTTGGTACGCGCAGCAGCCGGGCTGGATGCAGGGTATGGAGGGCTCGTCGCTGCGGTCGGCGATCCTGAACCACATCACCCAGGTCGCGACCCACTACCGCGGCCAGATCTACGCCTGGGACGTCGTCAACGAGGCCTTCGCGGACGGCGGTTCGGGTGCCCGGCGCGACTCCAACCTGCAGCGCACCGGGGACGACTGGATCGAGGCGGCGTTCCGCGCCGCGCGGGCGGCCGACCCGGGCGCGAAGCTCTGCTACAACGACTACAACACCGACGACTGGAACCAGGCGAAGACCCAGGCCGTGTACCGGATGGTGCAGGACTTCAAGTCCCGCGGCGTCCCGATCGACTGCGTCGGCTTCCAGTCGCACTTCAACCCCAACAGCCCGGTGCCGTCGAACTACCGGACCACCCTGCAGAGCTTCGCCGACCTCGGCGTCGACGTGCAGATCACGGAGCTGGACATCGAGGGCTCGGGGACCGCGCAGGCGGACAACTACCGCACGGTGACGAACGCCTGCCTCGCGGTGGCCCGGTGCACCGGGATGACCGTGTGGGGCATCCGGGACACGGACTCGTGGCGGGCGTCCGCCACGCCGTTGCTGTTCGACGGCAACGGCCAGAAGAAGGCCGCCTACACCGCGGTGCTCGACGCGCTGAACGGCGGCACCCCGCCGCCGCCGACCACCACCACGCCGACCACGCCCACCACCCCGCCGCCGACGACGACCACGACCCCGCCGCCGGGCGGGTGCACCGGGACGTACCTCAAGACGGCGGAGTGGAACGTCGGCTTCAACGGCCAGGTGACGGTGACCGGAAGCAACGCCTGGGTGCTCACGATCACCTTCCACTCGCCGCAGAAGGTCATCGGCAGCTGGAACTACACGGGGACGTGGGACAGCACCGGGTACGTGCTGACTGCGCGGCCCAACGGCAGCGGCAACGTCATCGGGTTCACCGTGCAGCACGGCGGGAACCTGACGGCACCGACCGTGACCTGCTCGGCGGGCTAGCGAGTCGTCAAAAGAGCCGGCCGACCTCGGCCGCGGGCGGTTCCTCCAGGCTGAGGAGGAACCGCTTGCGGGTGAGGCCGCCGGCGTACCCGGTCAGGCCGCCGCTGGTGCCGACCACGCGGTGGCAGGGCACGACGACGCTGATCGGGTTCCAGCCGTTGGCGTTCCCGACCGCCTGCGCGGCGCCGGGGTCGCCCAGCTCGGCGGCCAGCTGCCCGTACGTGCGGGTCTCGCCGTACGGGATCTTGGTGAGCAGGGCCCAGACCTGCTTTTCGAACGCGGAGCCGCGCGGCGCGAGTTCGAGGTCGAACTCGCGCCGCGTGCCCGCGAAGTACTCGCCGAGCTGCCGCTTCGCCGCCTCGAAGCCGTCGTCGTCCCGGGGCCCGAGGTCGGTGATCCTCGGCGTCCGCAGGTGGCCGTCGAAGTAGAGCCCGGCCAGCGCCTCGCCGTCGCCGACCAGGGTCAGCGGTCCGATCGGGGACGCGATGACGGCGTGCTTCATGGCGCCCAGCGTACGGGTCAGCCCTGGCTGGTCTTGACCGAGAGCGAGTCGATGCTCATCTCGGCGCCGGGCGTGATGTCGGCGGACGGGCTCGTGCAGCCGCACACCTTGTTCGGGTACGAGCCGCCGATGGCGACGTCGAAGATGACGAAGAAACCGTGGTCGACGGCGGCCTTCCAGGTGCCCGCGGAGACCTGGTTCTGCTTCACCGCGAACGTCTGGGTGCCGTCGAGGGAGAAGCGCAGCTCTTCGGCGCCGGTGTTGCGACGGTCGACGACGACGGAGTAGGTGTGGTAGCCGTCCTGGCAGCCGGCGCACTCCTGCAGGTCGCTGGTGATGCCGTCCGGGTCGTGGCACTCGCCCTGCCACTGTCCACAGTGGAACGTCGTGGAGTGCTTGCTGAGCGCGTTGACGTCTTCCATGATGTCGAGCTCGCCGATGCTCGGCCAGTTCGTCGCGCCGACCGGGCGGGCGTCCACGCCCATCGCCCAGAACGCCGGCCAGTAGCCGAGGCCGCTGGCGGGGGACGGCTGCTTGAGCGTCGCGCTGATCTCCAGCTGGCCGCCTTCGGGGGCGGCGAAGTCGGTGCGCTGGGTCTCGATGCGGCCGGAGGTCCAGTTGCCGGCGGCGTCGCGCAGCGGCTTGATCGCCAGGTGGCCCTGGCCGTCGTGGTAGACGTTGGCGGTCGAGTCCGTCGCGGTCTCGAGTTCGCCGGTGCCCCAGTTCGCCGCGCCGCCGGGGTAGCCGGTTCCCTTGTCGTAGAGCCAGTCCTGGGTGTTCAGGCCGGTGCCCGAGGCGCCGTCGAAGTCGTCCTGGAAGACGGTGGTCCAGGTTTCCGCGGCGTGCGCCGGAGCGGCCGCGGCGAGGAATGACAACGTTGCCAGCACGGCGGCCAGCCGGGTGGGGGTGCGCATGGGGGTCTCGCTTCCTGAGGGGAACGGGCCGTCCACGACCTGCGAGGCCGTCCACTGTCGCCGCCGGTCCGCGCCCGCGTCAAGGGATGTGCCCGGAAGTACCCGGCACCCGAGACCCGGGGGCACACCGGTGGGCGTCGCGTTTGGAATTCGCGGCGGCCGGGCACCGCGCGGGCCGGGTGAGACGGTGGTCTGGACCTTCTTTCGAAGGGTTGCCAGGTAACGAAACCGGAGTCATAGTTTGTTTACGTCCACAACGAATCCTGCGAACCGCCCTCGGTAGTCCTTTATGGACTCCGCCGTTTCCTCAACGTGGAGGACGCCATGATCTCCCGGCGCTCGTTCCTCAGCCTTTCGGCGGCGACGCTCGCCACGGCCACGGTGCTGCCCCTCGCGCGGCCGGCCTACGCCGCGACACCGGACCAGTTCGGCCTGAAGCTCGTCAACAACTCCGGCTCGGGCACCGTGTACGCCTACGTCACGGGCACGACCCCGGACGGCAAGCTGGTGCTGCTGCGCGCCGACGGTACGCCGTACTACCCGGCCTCGCCGGGCGCGCCGACCACCCCGCTGCCGGAAGACTGCGCGATCCCGATCGGCTCGGGCGCGCAGGTATCGGTGCCCAAGATGGGCGGCGCGCGCATCTACGTCGTCACGGACGCGAAGCTGGACTTCTTCCTCGACCCGGGCCCGAACCTGGTCCACCCCAGCTTCCTCAACTCCGGGGATGCGAACTACGGCAAGAACTGGTCGTTCAGCGAGTTCACGTTCAACGACACGCAGCTGTTCGCCAACATCAGCTACGTCGACTTCGTGGGCATCCCGATGGGACTGTCCCTGACGACGGCGGGTTCCGGGACCTCGACGGTCCAGGGGCTGCCGGCGGGCGCGGTGGACCAGATCGCCTCGTCCCTGACGGCGCTGGGCGGCGAGTGGCCGAACCTGGTCCAGACCGGCGGCGGCGCCAACCTGCGCGTGCTGTCCCCGCACCACCACGCGTCCCGGTTCGGTGGCTACCTCGACGGCTACATCGACCAGGTGTGGGCGAAGTACGAGGGCACGGACCTGGTCGTCGACTCGCAGAACCCGGGCATCGGCAAGTTCACCGGCCGCGTCTCGGGCGGCCAGCTGGTCTTCGGTGCGGAATCCTTCGCGAAGCCGGCGACGGCGGACGTGTGGAGCTGCGACAGCGGCCCGTTCGCACTGGCCGCGGGCGCGAGCGACGCGCGCAAGGCCATCGTCCCCCGCCTGGCGGCGGCCCTGAACCGCACGACGTTGCTCGACAACCCGAACCAGCCGACCGACGAGGACCCGGCACGCTTCTACGCAGGGGAGACGACCAACCACTACGCGCGCATCGTCCACTCGAAACTCCCGGACAACCGGGGTTACGCGTTCCCCTACGACGACGTGAGCCCCGGCCCGGACTTCAGCGGCGCGGTCTTCGCGGGCGACCCGGACGTGCTGACGGTCACAGTCGGTGCCACGCACGGCTGAGGCAGTGCGAAAACTGTCGGTGGTGGCGGCTAGCCTCACTGCATGAACACGGACGACGCGACGGTCCCGGCGCACCAGCTGACCAAGGGCCAGTGGTTCTGGCACGAGCCGGCGCCGGGGCTGCCCGCGTGGCAACTGCAGGTGACCTCGGCGGAGCTGGTGGAGGATTCCGTCGAGATCTTCACGACGGATGAAGAGCGCGAACTGGTGCTGTACCCGATGAACCGCCTGGTCCGCCTCGCCAGCGCGGCTTGAGGGGAGACCTTCGGGGGCTTGGGGGGAGTGAGTCGAGGTCGAGCTGCGGGGGCGCGGGGTCATCGCGCTGAGCGGCGGCCGTCGGTGGGGGATCTTCACGTTGAGCGGTGGCCGTCGGTGCGGGGTCTTCGTGCTGAGCGGCGGCCGTCGGTGGGTGGGTCTTCACGTTGAGCGGTGGCCGTCGGTGCGGGGTTTTCCTGCTGAGCGGCGGCCGTCGGTGCCGGCCTTCGTGTTGAGCGGCGGCCGCTGGGGTTTGCGCTGAGCCGCGGTGGCGCCCGGCGTTGGTGCTGAGCCGCCGACCTGCCCGGCGTTGGCGGTGGGTGGTACCGGAGCTTTGAGGGCTTGGCTGCTTGGCTGGCGTGCGCCGCCGACCGCGATCGCGCCGGTGATGGCCGCCCCTGTTGCGTGCAATTCCGCCCGTAGTCGGGCGTGCGCTGCGGACCGTGGTGGCGCCGGTTTTGGCTGATTTTCGCCGCGCCGGCCGCTGTGCCGTGGTACTTCAGTCGGTCGTGCGCGGGGCCGTCTGCCGCTTTGCGGCCGACGCTCGGCCTGCGATGTTCGGTCGTCTCGAGCGTGCGGTGCTTCGGAGTCCACTTTGTGCAGTCCGCCATCGCCGGGCGTGCGCTCCTGGCCGCGATCGCGCGGTAATGTCCGCCCCTGCCGCGTGCAAATCCGCCCGTAGTCGGGCGTGCGCTGCGGACCGTGGTCGCCGGTTATGGCCGCCCCGCTGCGTGCAATCCCGCCGTGGCCGGGCACAAGCTCGCCGGCCCGCTTCGGTGCCTGGTCCTTCGCACCTTGGCGAGCCGGCGATGAGCTCTCGGCTTGCTCAGCTTCCGCTTGCGTCGCGCAGCGAAGCCGGGCGCCAGGTCATCCGGATCGTTGTTCCGGTGTCGCCCGTTTCGATTTCCGACTGGTCCGTCACCTTGTCGATGAGCACCAGGCCGCGGCCGCCCGAAGTGCGGAGGCCTGCTGTGCGGGGGCGGGTTGCCGGGATTCCGCAGCCCGTGTCGGTGACCGTCACCGTCACCGTGTCGCCGGTGTGGGTGGCTTGGAGGCGGGCCCAGCCGTGGCCGCTCGGGTAGGCGTGGGCCGCGACGTTCGCCAGCGCTTCGTACGTGGCCAGCGTGATGTCGTGCGTGCTCTCCGCGTCGAGTGGCAGTTCGCCCAGCCAGCGGGTCAGCTTGCGGCGCAGGTCGGCCACCTCGTTCGGCAGGGCCGGCGCCAGTTCTTCGAAGGGCGAGACGACCACGGCATCAGCCTTCCTGCGCTGCGGGGCCGTGGTCCCGGTTTGGTCGGCGTCGGTGCTCTCGCCCGTATCGACGCCGGTTTCCGAGGTATGTCGATACACGATCCGCTCCCATCGTCAGCCGCTTTCCCCCGTTTCGGCGGGCTTCTCCTGTGAGCTACCCATCGCGACGGAGTCTTACCCGTTGTGCTTTGTGAAATGTCTCGCTACAGTGGAAGTGCTCCTCGTGGATGTCGGCCCCTTGGCCGCCCGGAGGAAGCTCCCGGATCCAGGCCGCTCGGCCTCTTTCCCCATTCCCGGCCGGCGCCGTGCTACGCCCCGACCGACACCTCATCAGGAGACACCCATGCCTTTTCACGGAATCCTCGACCTGTCCGGAAAAACCCCGTTCGTCCGGCACGGCCACGGTCGCACGCCCGACGACGTCGCGATCCCGCTTTCCTTGGTGCGCAAGTACAAGCTGCGCGCCGGGGACGAAATCACCGGCACCGCCGAAGAGATCATCAGCGTCGACGGCGTCGGCCCGGACGAGCCGCGCCCGCACTTCGCCGACCTGGTGCCGGTGCACCCGGATCAGCGGCTGCTGCTCGAAACCACGCCGTCGCGGCTGCTGCCGCGCGTGATCGACCTCGTCACCCCGCTCGGCAAGGGGCAGCGCGCGCTCGTCGTTTCGCCGCCGAAAGCCGGGAAAACCACTGTGCTGCAAGAAATCGGTCACGGTATCGCGGCCAACCACCCGGAGTGCCGGCTGCTCGTGCTGCTCGCCGACGAACGTCCGGAGGAGGTCACCGAACTGAGCCGCACCGTGCGCGGCGAAGTGATCGCGTCCACCTTCGACCGGCCGCCCGCCGAACACGTCGCCGTGGCCGAGCTCACCATCGAGCGCGCGAAACGCCTCGTGGAGCGCGGCGAAGACGTCGTGCTGCTGCTCGACTCCCTCACCCGCCTTGGTCGTGCGTACAACCTTTCGGCGCGCCCCTCCGGCCGCACCCTCTCGGGTGGCGTCGACGCGGCCGCGTTGCAGCCCATGAAGCGCCTCCTCGGCGCCGCCCGCAACGTCGAAGGCGGCGGCTCCCTCACGATCGTCGCGACGGCCCTGGTGGAAACCGGTTCGCTGGCCGACACGGTGTTCTTCGAAGAGCTCAAGAGCACCGGCAACGCCGAACTCAAGCTCGACCGCAAGGCCGCCGAGCGCCGCATCTTCCCGGCTGTCGACCTCCAGGGATCCGGCACCCGGCGCGAAGAACTCTTGGTGACCTCAGGAGAACTCGCGGCGATGCACGAAGTCCGGCGCGCTTTGTCGGGTCCGCACGCGATCGAGCAGCTGCTGGAGCAGCTCCGCAAGACCGGCTCCAACGCGGAGTTCTTGCTCCGCGTGATGGGCGCGGCGGCGCCGAAAGCGGCCTGACAGCTCAGCTTTCGCCTCGCTCCCGCAGTTCGCCGATCACCTTTTGCCCGGCACCACGGGCTTCCTCGACGCTCTCCGGCGGTTCACCTTCGCCGGACCGGTAGAGGTCGTCCTCCGCCCGGCCGGGATCTTCAGTCTCGGCCCGCGCGATTCCGGGCTGCTGTTCGTTCGGTCGGGACACGGTCACCGCCGTTCATCGAGGTGGCTGATAGGGAATGGCGCGCGGGTAGGACGGCCGCTCGGGCCCGCGGTTGAGCGTGGCGACGAGAAATCCGAGCCCGGCGACGATCACCACGAGCGCGCCCGCCCCGGGCGCGAACGCCCACCACCCGACCCCGGCAGCGGCCACGAGCCACGCCGCGACGAGGGTGCGCTTCGCGGTGAGGGGATACGCCTTCGGCAGCTCCCGGACGGCGGTCGCGCCGAGCACGAGCAGCCCACCCAAGGCCACGATCAGCACGATGACGTACATGGGATGTCCTCCTTCGGGGAGTCGGGCATCTCGAACGGGATTACCCGTGAAGGTGGACGGCATGCCGTGGCCTCGGGCACACGAAGCCGAGACGGCCGCTCGCTCAGCTGCCGCGGCCCGTGGTCTGCTGCAGGGCGTCGATCCGCGCCGAAGCCTCCGCCTTCGTCAAGTTCTCCGGTACCTCTTCCCCCGCTTCCTGTGCCAGCGTCTGCAGGTACGACTTCTGCGGCCCCGTCATCGGTTCGTCACCCGTGGTCCAATCGCTCGGGTCCTTCTCCGGGTTGGGCTCGACCTGATCCGTCATGACTCCTCCATTTCGAACGTCTGTTCGCACTCTAGCGCGAGGGTCCGACACTCGCCGCTCATCGGCCGACCGGCGGGGTCGTCGGCGGGCCGGCCTCGTGACCGGCGCGACCGTGGGTCCGGCGGTCGTCCTTCATCTGCTGTTCGTGCAGGTGGCGGCGACCTCCGGTCAGCGACTCCAGCAGCGAACGCTCGAGGTCGCGACAGGCCTTGTAGTACCCGTCGTCGTACTCCTCGACGACCTGGAAAGTCCACCGATCGGGTAACACGTTCAGCCCGATGAGCTCCTCGGAGATCCGCTGCGCCCAGTCCGCGTGGCCCGCCTTCTCGAGCTGCTCCACGGCTTCGCCGAGGGCCAGGTCCGCGCTGCCGGTCAGCTGGTGGAACGAATACAGGTGCCCGCGGGCGCGCTCGATCGTCTCGAGGGCCTCGGTGACCTTGCCGACGGCTTCGACGGTGGCGGCGTCCGGTTTCTCGACCATGACGCGAAAGTGCCCCGTTCCGGGATTTCTACACCTCCCGGAACGGGGCACTCGGCAAAACGACTCACGCCGTCGGGCGCGTGGCTCCCGCGTACTGGCTCATCAGCGGCGAAATCTTCACGACGTCGCCGCTCGTCGGGGCGTGGACCATCTTGCCGTCGCCGATGTACATCCCGATGTGGGACACCGGGGAGTAGTACGCGACCAGGTCGCCCGGCTGCAGCTGGCTGCGCGACACCGCGGTGCCGAAGCCCGCCTGGGCCGACGACGTCCGGGGGAGGCTGATGCCGGCCTGCTTGTACGCCCACTGCATCAGGCCCGAGCAGTCGAACGTGCCCGGCCCGGTGGCGCCCCAGACGTACGCGCTGCCGAGCTTGCTCAGCGCCGCGTTGACGGCCGCCTGGGCCGCCGCGGTCGGCGCCTTGACGTTGGGCGCCGCGCCGCCGGTGTCCTTCTGGGCCGCCTTGTCGGCGGTGCTGAGGGTCCGGCTCTGCGCCTCGATCTGGTCGAGCTGCGCCTGCAGGTTCTTCTTCTTGCCCTCGATGTCCGACGCCAGCTTGGCGGCGGCGTCACGGGCGTCCTGGGCGCGCTTCGCCGCGTCCGCCGCCGCCTTCTCGGCCGCGGTGGCCTTGTCGGCCGCGACGCTGAGGTTGTCCATCGCGGCGTTCTTGTCGGTCGCGATGACCTCGAGCGCGGCCGAGCGGTCCAGGAAGTCCTGGGTGGACGTGCCGGCCAGCAGCGCCGACAGCTTGTTCATCTGGGCGCCGCTGGTGAACGACGCGCCGGCGAACTTGTCCACCTGGGTCTGGTACTTCTGCTTCGCCTCGATCGCCTGGGCGCCGGCGTCCTTCGCGGCGGTGACGTCGGCGTTGGCCTTGTCGAGCTGGCCCTGCTTGGCGGTCAGGTCGTCCTGGGCCTTGAGCAGGTCTTCGTTGAGCTTCTCGGCCTGTCCCGCGAGTTCGCGGTACTTGGCCAGCGCGTCCGAGCCCGCGGGCGGGGCCTGCAGGACGGGGATCGGGGCGGCGGTGGCCGGGGGCTGGGCCATGGTGACGACGGCGATCACCGAGGCCGCGGCGAGGGCACCTGACACCACGCGCTTTACGGGATGCGTACGCATTCTCGCGCGGGTCTCCTTTGCTGTTCGGCCGCCGGCGGGTGCCGGACGGGCGAGTCGGGGGCCTCGCCCGGAGCGCGCTCCATCGCAACAGGAAGAGCGCGCTGTGGGTGTCCGGTACCCGGCAGGGGGGTATCGGCGGCGATCTCGCGTCGCCGTCCATCGACGACCGGGGGCCGCGAGATCTCGAACAGGTTACGAAAAGAACACGGCACCGTCCAGTGCGGGTCAGTCGCAACTCTCCGTGACGATGGGAAACACGGCTGGACCAGTGGTAATGGAAAAAGGTGTGGTGGGGATTACACGTCGTCACCGTCGAGAAGTACCCTACCCCCCAAGGGTATGAGCCCGGTTTGTACGTCCCTTGTATCCCGCCGGGTGATCCTCCTGGCCGAAGAGATTCCGACCAGTGGAGGACAGGGATGTTCACGAAGGCCGCCGTGTTGACGGCGCTCACCGCCGCGGCGTTCGCCGTGGCCGCACCGGCTCAGGCCGAAACCGCGGTCACGACGGCGCTGCCCACGGCGAACATGGAGGCCGTGCTCAAGGCGGCCCAGATCGACCCGCGCCGGGCCGACGACACCCAGACGCCGGGCGCGCACGACAGCGTCCTGCTCGTCGAACAGGCGCTGCAGGCGAAGGGGCTCCTCGCGAGCACCTACGTCGACGGCTACTTCGGCACCACCACGATCACGGCGTACTCCCAGTACCAGAAGTCGCTGGGCTACACCGGGATCGACGCCTCCGGCCTGCCGGGCAAGACGTCGCTGGAGAAGCTGGGCGAAGGCCGCTACACGGTCACCGGCCCGGTGTCCGCGGGCAGCCACGTCACCTACCACGGCGTCACGCTCAACACCCGCACCAAGGCGATGCTCGTGGCCGCCGAAGGCATCTTCGGTTCGTCGGTCAGCCTGACGCAGGGCTCGTACAACCCGGGCGGCGTCGACGCCTCGGCCGGGACCCACGACGGCGGCGGCGCGATGGACATCTCGGTGTCCAGCCTGTCCTCGACCAGCCGGACGAACCTGCTGAAGGCGCTGCGCAAGGTCGGGTTCGCGGCCTGGCTGCGCACTCCGGCCCAGGGCTTCGCCTACCACATCCACGCGATGGCGATCTCCGACCCGGACCTGTCCTCGGGCGCCCAGCACCAGACCGGCGACTACTACCTGGGCATGAACGGCCTGGCCGGCCGCGGCGCCGACGACGGCCCGTCGGTCACCAAGGTGACGTGGGAGGAGTACCAGCGCGGCTGACACCGGACGCCCGGCCGTGGTGGCACGGCCGGGCTCGCCGGTGGTTTGATCGGGGGACCAACTCTCTGGGGGTGTCCCGATGGCGGGCAAGGCGTTCCGGTTCGGTGTGGTCGCGGCGGCCGGGGAGGGCGGCGCGAAATGGCGCGAGACCGCCCGGCGCGCGGAAGAGCTCGGCTACTCGACGCTGCTCTCGCCGGACAACCTCAACCTGCCGACGCCGACCGCGTCGCTCGCGGCCGCCGCCGCGGTGACCACCGAGCTGCGCGTCGGCTCGTTCGTCCTGGCCAGTCCGCTGCGCACCGCGCGGGCGGCGGCCTGGGAGGCACACAGCCTGACCGCCGTCACCGACGGCCGGTTCGAACTCGGCCTCGGCACCGGGCTCCCGACGATGCGCCAGCAGGCCGCGGAGCTGGGCCTGCCCTACGGCTCGGGCCAGGAGCGGCTCGACTCGATCTCCGAGACCGTCGACCACGTGCGGCGGCTCGACGGCGACGCGCACACCCCGGTCATGATCGCCGCGGGCGGGCCCAAGGCGCGGGTGCTCGCCGCGAAGAAGGCCGACATCGTCACCCTCGCCGGCGGCGCGCTGACCACCCGCGCGGAAACCGCGGCCTACATCGGCGAAATCCGCGCGGCGGCCGGCGACCGGGACCTCGAGTTCGCGCTCAACATCTGGGTCGTCGGCGAGCAGGTGCCGCCGTGGATCCGCGGGTTCATCGGGGTCGACGCCGAAACGCTGATCGAGCACGACTCGCTCGCCATGCTCCGCGGCGGCACCGACGCCATGGCCGAGGAGCTCGAACGGCGTCGCGAGGAACTCGGCATCTCCTACTTCAGCGTCAACGGGGCGTTCACCGAGGAGTTCGCGCCGCTGGTGGCGCGGCTGGCGGGGAAGTGAGCGTCGCCGGGTCGGTGTTGGCCCCGCAGAGCAGGACGGCGACCCGCTCGCCCGGCGCCGGCCGGTAGGCCCCGGTGGGCAGGGCGGCGAACGCCGTCGCCCCGCCGGGTTCGACGGCGAGGCGGTAGCGGTCCCACAGCGCCGCGCGGGCGTCGAGGATCTCCGCATCGCCGACCAGCACCGAGCCCACGTCCGTGCGGGTGGCGACCGCGAACGCGATGTCCCCGAGCCGGGACGCGCCGAGCGAGTCGGCGGCGATCCCGGACACCTCGACCGGGACCGGCTCGCCCGCGGCCAGCGCCGCGTTCAGCGTCGGAGCCGTGCGCGGCTCGACGCCGATCACCCGGGCACGGCCTTCGACCGCGGCGGCGATGCCCGCCAGCAGCCCGCCGCCGCCGACCGCCACCAGGATCGTGTCCAGCCCGTCGACGTCGGCCAGCAGCTCCAGGCCGATCGTGCCCTGGCCGGCGCAGATCTCCGGCTGGTCGTAGGCGTGGCAGAAGAGCGCGCCCGAGTCCGCCGCGTGCTTGACGGCGGCGTCGTAGGCGTCGGCGTACTTGTCGCCGACCAGCTCGACGGCCGCGCCCAGCGTTCGCAGCTTCGCCACCTTCACCGCGGGCGCGTTCGCGGGGACGTAGACCCGCGCGGCCACCCCGAATTCGCGGGCGGCGTGGGCGACCGCGAGCCCGGCGTTGCCGCCCGAGGCGGCCACCACCCCGGCCGCCGAGAGCTCGCCCGCCGCGATGATCCGGTTGAAGGCGCCACGGGCCTTGAACGACCCGGTGTGCTGCAGCTGCTCCAGCTTGAACCACACGCCGTCGTCGGCGAGGACGGGCGTCCGGCGGACCCGGCCCCGGATCCGGGTGGCCGCCAGTTCGACATCCGCGGTGCTGATCATGCGCCCAGCATGCGCGCCGGCCGGCCGTAAGCACCAGCGACGTCTCCTATGCTGCCGTTAGCGGAGCTGATGGCCGGAGGTGACCGTGCTCGACGCCCACCGACTGGCCGTGCTGGCCGAGGTCGCGCACGCCGGCTCGATCGCCGGAGCCGCCCAGCGGCTCTCCTTCACCCCTTCGGCCGTCTCGCAGCAGCTGGCCAAGCTCGAGCGCGACGTCGGGGCCCGGCTGCTGCACCGGCACGCCCGCGGCGTCACCCTGACGCCGGTCGGGGAAGCGCTGCTCGGCCACGCGGAGACGATCGTCGGCGAGCTTCGCACCGCCGAGCGAACGGTCCGCGCCCTGCTCGACGAGGAGCCCGCGCAGCTCACCGTGGGCACCTTCGCGAGCGCCGGCAGCACGCTCGTGCCCGCCGCGCTCGCCGACTTCCGCCGGGACCACCCCGCGGTGGCGCTGCGGCTGCTGGACCTGGAACCACCCGACGGCTACGGCCTGGTCAGCTCCCGCGACCTCGACCTGCTGATCACCCACCGCTACCCGGGGGCGCCGCTGCCCGACCCGCGCGGGCTCACGCGGAAGCTGCTGCACTCCGAGCGGTTCCGCCTGATCCTCCCGGCCGGCCACCCGAAGGCGCGGGCCCGGCGGCTCACCCTGCGCGCGCTGTCCGGCGAGGACTGGATTTCCGGCAGCCCCGGCGCGCCCAACCGCGGCTGCCTCGAGCAGCTCGCCGACGCCGCCGGGGTCGCGCTGCGGGTGGCCTACGAAACCCGGGACTACCAGGTCGTGCTGGCGCTGGTGGAGGCCGGGCTGGGGATCGCGTTCGTGCCCGAGGGCGTGCTCGCCCGGCTGGGCCCGGCGCGGATCGAGGTCCGCGACGCGGCCGACGCGCGGCCGGTCCGTGAGATCTTCCTGGTCCACCACCGGCGGCCCGGCCCGCTGGTGACCGAGATGGTCGCGCTGCTCAGCCGCTAGGGGAGGCGGTGGCCGTCAGCGCGCGCCGGCGGGCTCGAAGCGCGCCGACGCCGCCCGGAGCGCGTCCAGGCACGCGCGCACCGCGCCGACGTTCTCCTCGCCCGCCCGGCAGATCGCGAAGATCGTCCGGTCCAGCGCCGGGCGCGTGGTCAGGATCCGGACGCCGTCGGGCAGCCGGTCGCGGGCCAAGCGGGGTACCAGCGCCGCGCCGATGCCGCCCGCCACCAGGGCCAGCTGGGTCGGGTAGCTGCCGACCGTGCAGCTGATCCGGGGCTCCAGCCGCTGCTCGCGCAGCACCTGCGTGAGCCACTCGTAGCAGCCGGACCCGGCGCTCCACGCGATCCACGCCACGTCGTCCAGCTCGCCCAGGTCGACGGCCTTGCGGTGGGCCAGCCGGTGCCCGGCGGGCAGGGCGAGGTCGGCGACGTCGGCGAACAGCGGGATGCCGGTCGCCGACGGCGGGATCTCCGTGGGGCGGTCGGCCCAGCTCTCCACCACGGCGACGTCGAGTTCGCCGGACACCACCCGCGGGATCGTCTGCTCGGCCTCGCCTTCGTGCAGCGTCACCACCAGCCCGGGGTGCTGCGTCGAGAGCGTGGTGAGCGCGGGCGGCAGCAGCGCGTGCACCGTCGTCGGGATCGCGCCGACCCGCAACGGCCCGAAGACGTCCTCGCGCAGCAGTTCGAGGTCCGCCTTCGCTTCGGCGACCTGCGCCAGGATCCGTTCGGCGTGCCCGGCGAGCACCTGGCCCGCCTTGGTCAGCCGGACGCCGCGGCCGTGGGGTTCCAGCAGGGTCTGGCCCGCTTCGCGCTCCAGCTTGGCCAGCTGCTGCGACACCCCGGAGGGCGTGACGTGCAGCGTGGCGGCCGCCGCGGCGACCGAGCCCTGGGTCGCGACGGCGTGCAGCGCCCGCATCCTCTCGAGTCCGAACACAGTAGGGATGCTACCGAATTCCGGGAAGGAACATTCGCTTGTCCTTGACAGTCGTGGCCCCCACGCTGGAGGGGTGACCACGACCGCGCCCCGTCCGACGACGCCCGCACCGACGTTCACCAGCCGGTTCGACCCCCGGCTGCTGGCCGCGCTCGGCAGTTTCTGCATCTCGCTGTCGTCGGTCTTCATCAAGGTCTCGCACACCAGCGGCAGCACGAGCGCGTTCTGGCGCTGCCTGCTGGCCCTGCCGGTGCTGGTCGTGCTCGCCGCGCGCGAACGGCGGAAGGCGGGCCCGGTGCACCGCCGCGTGCTCCTGCCGCTGCTGGCCGGCACCGGGCTCGGCCTCGACTTCGTGCTGTGGGGCGAGGCGATCCCGCGGGTCGGCGCCGGCATCGCCACCGTGCTGCTCGCCGTCCAGGTGGTCATCGTGCCGGTGCTGGCGTTCGCGTTCCTGCGCGAGCGGCCGTCGAAGCGGTTCCTCGTCGTCGCGCCCGTGCTGCTGGGCGGCGTCGTGCTGGCCGGCGGCTTCGCCGGCACCGGCTCGTTCGGCCCGGACCCGGTGACCGGCGCGGTCGCCGCGTTGCTGGCCGGCGCCGGGTACGCGGTCTACCTGTTCCTGATCCGGCTCAGCGACGCCAAGGGCACCCAGGCGAACTCGCTCGCGCTGGCGACGGTTTCGGCGGGCGTGGTGGCCTTCGTGGCCGGCGTCCCCACCGGCACGCTCGACCTGACCCCGCCGCCGGCGGCCTTCGGCTGGCTGGTCGCGCTCGCCGTCGTCGGCCAGCTGATCGGGTGGATCCTGATCTCCGCCGCGCTGCCCCGGATGTCGGCCACCACCGGCGCGACGCTGATGCTGCTGCAGCCGGTCGGCGCGGTGCTCCTGGGCATCGCGCTGCTGGGTGAGGCGCCGAGCGCGCTGCAGCTGATCGGCTGCGCGGGCGTGGTCGCGGCGGTGTGCATCGCCGGTGGCGGACGATCTGCGCGCGACCGGCGTCCCGGCTAACGTCGCGGGCATGCGGGTACTGGTGGCCGGTGCGTCCGGCTTCGTCGGCAGCCGGTTGTGCCCGGCGCTGGAATCGGCCGGGCACGAGGTGCTGGCGATGACCCGCCACCCCGCGAAGTACGGCGGGGCCGGGAAGGCCGTGCGCGGCGACGTCGCCGACGTCGGCTCCCTGCGTGACGCGCTCAAGGGCGTCGAAGCGGCTTACTACCTGGTGCATTCACTCGACAGCGCGGACTTCAAGCGCCGTGACGCCGACGCCGCGCGCGCGTTCGCCCGCGCCGCGGCCGACGCCGGCGTAAGCCGGATCGTCTACCTCGGCGGGCTCGGCGACGACGACGACGCGCTGTCGGAGCACCTGGCCAGCCGCCGCGAGGTCGAACGGCTGCTGGGGGAGACCGGCGTCCCGGTCACCGTGCTGCGCGCCGGGATCGTGATCGGCCACGGCGGGACGTCGTGGGAGCTGACGCGGCAGCTGGTCGAGCACCTGCCGGCGATGATCACCCCGCGCTGGGTCGGCACGCGCACCCAGCCGATCGCGATCGCCGACGTCGTCCGCTACCTGGCCGGCGTCCTCGACCACCCGGAGGCCGAGGGGAAGACGTTCGAGATCGGCGGCCCCGAAGTGCTGGCCTACCGGGACATGCTGCAGCGCGTCGCCGCGATCGAAGGCCGGTCGCTGCTGATCCTGCCGGTGCCGCTGCTCTCCCCGCGCCTGTCGTCGTACTGGCTTTCGTTCGTCACCGACATCGACGTGACGACCGGGCGGGCGCTGATCGACTCGATGACCAACGAGGTCGTCGTCCGCGACGACGCGATCCGCCGGATCGTCGAGTTCGAGCCGCTGGGCTACGACGAGGCCGTGCTGCAGGCGCTGGGCGAACGCGCGAAGAGCAGGCGGCCCGCGTGAGACGGGCGCTCCTGGCCGCCGTCACGGCCGCCGGGTCCGGGCTGCTCGGCGCGTCGCTGGCCAGCCGGCCCGGTTCGCGCCGGTTCCACACGCTCACGGCGTCGGTCGCGGCGACCTGGTTCGCCGGGGCGGGCCGGGTGCCGCGCGGCCGCCCGGACGTCGTCCAGCCGCTGGTGGTCGGCGTCGGCGCGTTCGGCGTGTTCTACGGCGGCGCGTTGGTGGCCCGGCACATCCCGCCGCTGCGCCGCGCGATCACCGGCGTGCTCGACCACGCCCACCGCGGTTCGACACCGTCGGTGGCGGTGACGACGCTGGTCACCGGCGTGGCGGAGGAGGCGTTCTTCCGCGGCGCGCTCTACGACGCCTTCGGGGCGCGCGGCGCCACCGCGGTCTACGTCCTGTCGACCACGGCGACGCGGAACCCCGCGCTGGTCCTGGCCTCCGCGGTGATGGGGACGCTCTTCGCCGTGCAGCGCCACCGCGCGGGCGGCGTGCAGGCCCCGATGCTGACCCACGTGGCGTGGTCCGCGCTGATGCTGGCGGTCATGCCGCGGCTGTTCCCGCCGGAGGACTAGACCACTGTTGTCCGGAACCGGACAGAATCCTTCGCCGGACGGCCCCGGTGTTCCTATGCTGGAACGAACCCCGGTGCATGGAGAGGGATGTCGATGCGGACATTGCTCGTGCTGCTGCTCGTGTTCGGTTCCCCGGCCGCGATCCCCGCGACCGCGGCGACGACCGCCGTCGCGGTGTGCGTCACCTCGTGCGACACCCTCGACCCGTCGCGAGCCGCGCGGGAGAGCTTTCCGTTGCCCGACAAGGTGCTCAACGGGCGCGTGCTGCGGCTGCACGCGTCCGACCCGGACGGCATGGCCTGGGCGAGCATCGACAACGGCGTCCCCGGCGACGCCGTCTGGCTCGACCGCTCCTGGGACGGCGGCGCCACCTGGGAAGGCTTGCTGGGCAAGGCGAGCGTCCCCGGTTCGTGGACCGGCACCCGCACCCTGATGTACAACCTGACCGACCCGGCGCACCACCGCCGTGGCCTGGTCCGCGCCTGCGGCGACGCGCAAGGCGTCGGCTGCACGGCCTGGATCTACCCGGACGTCTGCGACAGCGCGTGCGACCGGAGCGCCCCGGGCGCCGGGGACAGCCAGCCGGTCGCGCCGGCGACGCTCTTCGGCCGCACGATCCGGCTCCACTTCGACGGCCGCGGGATGGCGTGGGCCGGGATCGAAGCGGGCGGCGCCGGGGACGAGATCTGGCTCGACCGCTCGTGGGACGCCGGCGCGAGCTGGCCGGACGGCTCGTCGCTGGGCCGCACGAGCACCCCCGCGGGCGCGGCCGGCACGCACACGACAGCGTTCGCCACGCGTGATCCCCGCGGCCGGCTCTACGGCGGCGCGGTCCGGGCGTGCGGCCGCGAAGCCACGCACGCGCAGGGCGGCTGCACGGCCTGGGCCCGCCCGGCGACGACCCGCGCGGCCGGCGCGCTCGACGCCCTGATGTGGTCCTCCGAGCCGTACACCGCCTGGTGGCCGTCGAGCTGGTGGAACTCCGCGGTCGCGGTCACGGCGGTCGCGGACGCCGGCGGGTTCGACAGCGCGCTGGCGCGCACCTTCGACGTCAACCGGGTCGCTTTCCCCGCCGGGGCAAGGAGTTCCGACCCGATCGACGGGCACTTCGTCAGCCGGGCGATCGACGACAGCGCGTGGTGGGGCCTGGCCTGGCTCGCCGTCTACGACCGGACGCACGACGCGCGGTACCTGACCGAGGCGACGACGATCGCGAACTACGTCCAGGGGTTCTGGGACACCGGCACCTGCGGCGGCGGGGTGTGGTGGGACCGCGAGCGGACGTACAAGAACGCCGTCACCGCCGGCCTTCACCTGCGGCTGACCGCGTCCCTGCACCTGCGGATCGCCGGTGACACGCTGTGGGGGCAGCGGGCGCGCACCGCGGGTGACTGGTACCTCGGCAGCGGCCTGGTCAACGCGTCCGGGCTGGTGAACGACGGCTTGACGTCCTCCTGCGCCAACAACGGCCAGACGGTCTGGACGTACAACCAGGGGCTCGGGATCGGCGGGCTGCTGGAACTGTGGCGCGGCACCGGCGTCCAGTCCTATTTGGACGCGGCGAAGCGGCTCGCCGACGCGGCGATGACGCGGCTGACGTCCGGTGGCGTGCTCGCCGAGTCCTGCGAGACGGGGTCCTGCGACGACAACCAGAAGCAATTCAAGGGCATCTTCATGCGGTACTTCGGCGACCTCGCGACCGCGACGGGCTCGGCGACCTACCGCGCGTTCGCGCGGAAGCAGGCGGACGCGCTGTGGGCGGGCGACCGGGACCCGCTGAACCGGATCGGGCTGCGCTGGACCGGGGCCACGCCGAACGCGGCCGACTGGCGCACGCAGACGTCCGGGCTGGAAGCGCTGCTGGCGGCCGGGTAGGCGGGCACGCCAGAATGGGCGCGTGCGGATCCTCCTGCTCGCGGCCGTGGCCGTGCTCGCCACCGGGTGCTCGCCCGGGATCGCCGGGCACGCCGTGCCCAAGGGGTTCGTCGTCAAGGACGGGACGGTGCTGCGGTTCCGGCCGGTGCTGACCGAGGCGCCAGCCGGTCCGGTGGCGGGCCCGGCGGCCGGACGGCAGAGCACCGATCCGGCCGCGCAGCAGGCCGCCTTGCTGGGTTTCGACTGCGCGCAGGGCGAGCCGGATCCCCTGGACGGCCGGGACGACCCCGCGTTGCCGCTGGTCAGCTGCGACCGCGCGCAGGGCACGAAGTACGTCCTCGGCCCGGGCTTCCTCAGCGGCGCGGACGTGAGCCGGGTGGACGCCGTCGCCGATCCGCGGACCGGGAGCCCGGTCATCACCCTCAGCTTCACGGCCAAGGGCGCGCAGACCTGGGCCGAGTGGACCGGGCAGAACGTCGGCAAGCAGGTCGCGATGGTGCTCAAGAGCCGCGTGCTGACCGCGCCGGCCGTCCAGTCGGCCATCACCGGCGGGGAAACGCAGATCAGCGGCAAGTTCAGCCTGCCGGAGGCCCGGCAGCTGGCGAAGGACATCGCCGGGGGCTGAGCCCTCAGCAGTCCGACACGGCCTCGGTGCAGGCCTGCGTCTCGGACTTGTTCGTCGCCTGGTGCAGCAGTTCGTAGAGCTGCTCGCGCTGGTCGTCGCTCAGCGCGCTGAACACCTCGTCCTCGACCGCGGCGAGCGCGAATTCGGCCCGGACCAGCAGCTTCACGCCGACGTCGGTGAGCTCGACGACGTGCCGGCGCCGGTCGACGGGGGAGCGGCGGCGCTCGATCAGGTTCTCGGCCTCGAGGTCGTTGAGCAGCCCGACGACGTTCGTGCTGTCCATTTCCAGGATCTTCGCCAGGTCCTGCTGCGAGCTGCCGCCCAGGTCGCGCAGGACGGTCAGGGCGATCAGGTGGCGCGGGCGCAGGCCGAGGGGCTTGAGGACCGAATCGCTGCGGGTCTGCAGCCGCCGCGTCAGCTGGCCGAGCAGCGCCCCACAGCGGTGGGGCGGCTGGTTCACGACCGGCAGCGACGTCATGCGCCCAGTATATGGGCGGCTCAACGGTCGGTGTGCTATTAATGGTTTGTCTTACATCAACGATCTATGGATGGCTAACGACATGGCGCACCTCCTCCACATCGACTCGAGCATCCAGGGCGAGCGCTCGGTGAGCCGCCGGCTCAGCGCGCGGGCCGCGGCGGCGTGGCGCGCCGCGCACCCGGACGGCACGGTCACCTACCGCGACCTGGGCGCGCACCCGCTGCCCCACATCGACTCGGCGAGCGGCCTGGCCGGCATGGTGCCGCCGGACCAGCACACGCCGGAGCAGGCGGCCGCGTGGGCGCGCACCGCCGAGCTGGTCGCCGAGATCAAGGCGGCCGACACGGTCCTGCTGGGCCTGCCGCTGTACAACTTCGGCGCGCCGAGCAGCGTCAAGACCTGGGTCGACCACCTGATCGCCCCGGGCCTCTCGGTCGACCACGAAACCCGGACGGGCCTGCTGGGCGGCCGCGAGTTCATCGTGCTGGCCTCCCGGGGTGGCGGGTACGGCGAAGGCACGCCCCGCGAGGGCTGGGACCACGCCGAGCAGTGGCTCCCGCACGGCGTCTCGCTGACCGGGCTGGAGCCGCGCTTCATCACGGCGGAGCTGACGCTGGCCCACGTCAACCCGGCGATGGCGGAGCTCATCCCGCTGGCCGACGCGAGCCTGGCGACGGCGGAGCGGACCATCGACGAGCTGTGGGTCCCCGCCCACGTCTGACCGTCCCCGACCACCCCGATGTGGCGTTCGGTGCGTCTGACGCCCAGAACGCCACATCGGGGCGCTTCACCTGGGGACCCGACGGCGGTGGCGCCGGGCGCGGGCGGTACCGTGCCGCCGCGGGCGGGTTGGCAGTTGCGGCACCCCGCGGAGGCCGCACCTGGGTGAGGAAGGTCAGGTTTGAGCGCGCACACCTCCCAGATGGACGACATCAGGCTCGTCGCGCAGCCCAGTGCGCTGCCGGTCACCGAGCTGTTCGTCCGCCTGATTCTCACGGACTGGTCCCTGCGGCCCATGCTGGAGCAGACCACCGCGGCCGCCAGACGGCTGGTCGAAGCCGTGATCGAGGCCGGCAACCCCAAGGCGCCGTCCTTCGTGACGCTGCGGCTGCGGCTGACCGCCGAGGTGCTGGTGGTCGAGGTCGACGACGACGTCCCCGGCCTGCCGGAACCGAAGGCCGGACCCGGCGAGCGCGTGGGCGTCGAACACGGCGTGGGCGGCGCGCGCACGACCTGGTGCGAGCTGGCGCTGCCCGGCGGGATGAGCGCGCGCCAGGTGCGCCTGCCGCGCCGCCAGGACCGCCGGACCCTGGTCGACGAGCCGGTTTCCGGCGACCCGGTCGCCGCCGACCCGCAGGTGCTCGAGCGCCTGCTGACCCGGCTGAGCGGCTGGTCCGCCGACGGCTGAGGTGCGCACCCGGCCCGTCCTCGTCGTCCTCTACGACGGCGTCCGCCTGCTCGACGTCTCGGGCCCGCTGGAGGTCTTCGCCGAGGCCAACGAGCACGGCGGCCGCTACGGACTGCGGACGGCGTCGCCCGGCGGCACCGACGTCCGCACCAACACCGGGACGCGGCTGGGTGCCGACCTCGACCTCGCGGCGGCGGATCCCCGCGACGCGACCGTGCTGGTGCCCGGCGGTCCCGAATGGGCCCGCACGATCGCCGACGCCGATCTGATCGCCCAGATCCGCCGGCTCGCCGACGGCGCGGCCCGGACAGCGTCGGTCTGCGCGGGCGCGTTCGCGCTGGCCGCGGCCGGTGTCCTCGACGGCAGGCGCGCCACCACGCACTGGGACCTCACCGACCAGCTCGCCCGCCGCTTCCCCCACGTTCACGTCGACGGCGACGCGATCTTCGTCAAGGACGGCCCGGTCATCACCTCGGCCGGCGTCACCTCCGGCATCGACCTCGCGCTGGCGCTGGTCGAGGAAGACCTCGGCGCGGAGGTGGCCCGGCTGGTCGCCAAGCACCTGGTCGTCTTCCTGCAGCGCCCGGGCGGTCAGTCGCAGTTCAGCGTGCGCCTGGAAACCGGCCGCCCGCGCACGGAGCTGCTCCGCGGTGTCCTGGACGCCGTCGCGGCCGATCCCGCGGGCCCGCACACCCTCGGCGACCTGGCGGCCCGCGCCGGCGTCAGCACCCGGCACCTGACCCGCCTGTTCCGCGAAGAGCTCGGCCGCACCCCGGCGCGGTTCGTCGAGCAGGTCCGGCTGGAGGCCGCCCAGCAGCAGCTGGAGCGCACGACCGACCCGCTGGACGTCGTGGCGCGCCGCGCGGGCTTCGGCACCGCGGAGACGTTGCGACGCGCTTTCGTGCGCAACCTCGGGGTGCCGCCGAGCGACTACCGCGCCCGCTTCCGGACCACCGGCATCGCCTGAACGCTTCCGGCCGCGGATCCGTGCACCAGGCAGGGGAAGTGCGTGGACCGGAGGAGGAAGCCGCCGTGCGGATCGTGATCGCGGAGGACGACGCCCTGCTGCGGGAGGGGCTCGTGCTGCTCCTGCGCAGCGAGGGTTTCGACGTCGTCGAGGCCGTCGACCACCCGGGCGACCTGGTGGCGTCGGTCGTCGCGGCGGCGCCGGACCTGGCCGTCGTCGACGTCCGCCTGCCGCCGACGTTCACCGACGAAGGGCTCCGCGCCGCCCTCGAAGCGCGGCGCCGGGTGCCGGGGCTGGCGATCCTCGCGCTGTCGGCGTTCGTCGAAGACGGTTACGCGGGCGACCTCCTGGCCGCGGGCGGGGGCGGCGCCGGCTACCTGCTCAAGGAGCGCGTCGGCAAGCCCGACGAGTTCCTCGACGCCCTCCGCCGGGTCGCGGCCGGGGGCACGGTGCTGGACCGGGACGTCGTGGCGGTCCAGCTGGCCCGGCGGCGGCCCGGCGACCCGGTGGCCGCGCTGACCGACCGCGAGTGCGAGGTCGTCGCGCTGCTGGCCGAGGGCCATTCGGTGCCGACGATCGGGCGCCTGCTCGGTATCGGCACCGCGGCCGCCCGGCAGCACGCCGGGGACGTCAGCGCGAAGCTGCGCGTCCCCGACCACGGCATGCTCAGCTACTTACGAGCGTGAGCAGCTCCGCCTGCTTCTCCCGGTACCGGGCCACGTTGGCCAGCTTGACGTCTTCGTAGCCGCGCACCAGGTCGGGCAGCTCGGCCAGCGCGAGCACCCGCGCCCGGTCGGCGGCACCGGCGTCGAACGCCCGCAGCATCGTGCCGCGGTAGTCCTCGACCAGCTCGCGCTCGACCCGCCGCACCTCGGCGCGGCCGAACGGGTCGAGCCGGGTGCCGCGCAGCTTGCGCAGCGCGTGCAGCAGCCGGAACGCCGGGCGGAACCACGGGCCGAGGCTGATCTTGCGCTTCATGCCGAGCGCGCGCAGCACCGGCGGGTGCAGCCGGTAGGCGTACTTCGTGCCGTCGCCGAACTGCTCCGCCAGGCCGTCGGTGAACGCGGGGTCCAGCGACAGCCGCGCGACCTCGTACTCGTCCTTGTACGCCATCAGCTTGTACAGGTGCTTCGCGACGGCCTCGGTGATTTCCGTCGGCCCGTCCTCCAGCACCCGCACCCGCTCGACGAACTCGGCGTACGCGCGGGCGTAGCGCTTGTCCTGGTAGGCGACCAGGTCCGGGATCCGGATGTCGAGCAGCCGTGCCAATTCGGAGCCGGGCTCCGCGTGCACCAGCTTGCGCGCGGACGGCTGCGTGACCTTGCGCTCCGGCGCCGGAGCCGTCGTGAGGGCTTCGGGTTCGGCCACGAGCTGACGGCCGCGGCGGAACGCCTGCAGGTTCGCGGCCACCGCGGTGCCGTTCAGCTCGATCGCGCGCTCGATCACCGCGGCCGGCAGTGGGATCGCGCCGGTCTGGTACGCGGCGCCGAGCTGGAGGACGTTGGCGAACTGGTCGTCGTCGAAGAGCTCCTCGGCGAGGCCGCGGGCGTCGAGGGAAACCGTGCGCGCGGCCGCGGCCTCCAGCGGCGCGAGGACGCTGCCGGGCGCCGGGAAGGACACGGTCGTGTCGACGACCATCCGGCCGGTCGGGACCTCCGTCGTCGAGACGACCGCGGTGGTCCGCGCGGCGTCGGCCACGGCCAGGTTCGTCGCGTCCGCGCCGACGAGCGCGTCGCACGCCAGGTAGAGGTCGCACTCGCCGGCGGCGAGCTTCGGAGCCTGCTCGACCGGTTCCGCCGTCACCTTGAGGTCGGAGACGACGGCGCCGCCCTTCTGCGCCAAGCCGGTCTGGTCGAGCGTGCGGACGTGGCGCCCGTCGAGCACCGCCGCCGTCGCGAGGATCTGCGTCACGGTGACGACACCGGTGCCGCCGATGCCGGTGATCCGCACGGTGAAGTCCTTGCCGGCCATCGCGGGCGCCGGGATCGCGTCCGCGGCGAGCTCGGTCAGCTTGCGCCGCTGCTTCTTCCCGGTCGGCACCACGGTGACGAACGACGGGCAGTCGCCGGCGAGGCAGGAGTAGTCGACGTTGCACGACGACTGGTGGATCGTGGTCTTGCGGCCGAACTCGGTCGCCACCGGCTGCACGGACAGGCAGTTCGACTTCGTCCCGCAGTCGCCGCAGCCTTCGCAGACGCGCTCGTTGATCACCACGCGGGTCGTCGGGGTCGGCTGCTTGCCGCGACGGCGCTTCCGGCGCTTCTCGGCCGCGCACTCCTGCTCGTGGATCAGCACCGTGACGCCCTTGACGGCGGCGAGTTCCTCTTGCGCGGTCAGGAGTTCGGTGCGGTCGAGCACCTCGACGTCGGCGGGGAGCTTGCGGCGCCGCAGCTTCGCGGGCGCGTCGCTGGTGATCACGACCCGCTTCGCGCCCTCGACGAGGAGCAGCTCGGCGACCTTCTCGACGGGCAGCCCGCCGACCGCGTCCTGGCCGCCGGTCATCGCCACGGCGGAGTTGTAGAGCAGCTTGTAGGTGATGTTGACGCCGGCCGCGACCGCCGCGCGCACCGCGAGGCTGCCGGAGTGGGTGAAGGTGCCGTCGCCGATGTTCTGCACGAAGTGGTCGGCCTCGACGAACGGCGCCATGCCGATCCACTGCGTGCCCTCGCCGCCCATCTGCGTCACGCCGAGGACGGTGCCGACCTGGTCGGGCTCCATGAACAGGGCCATCGTGTGGCAGCCGATGCCGCCGCCGACGAGCGTGCCCTCCGGGACCTTCGTCGACGAGTTGTGCGGGCAGCCCGAGCAGAAGTACGGCGTGCGCGCGAGCAGCGGCACCGAGATGCGTTCGCGGCGACGGCGGCCGCGGTAGGCGTCGACCGGCGGGATGCCCTCGGGCAGCCGCCGGGCCAGCCCGGCCGCGATGCCGTCCGGGTCCAGCTCGCCGAGCTCGGTGAACAGCGTGCGGCCGTCGCGGTCCTTCTTGCCGGTGACCGCGGGGGCGCCGGGAACGCCGTAGAGGACCTCCTTGAGCGCCGTTTCGATGAACGAGCGCTTCTCCTCGAGGACGACGATCTCCTCGAGCCCGTCGGCGAATTCGCGGACGATCGAGGGCTCCAGCGGGTGGATCGCGCCGAGCTTGAGCACGCGGATGCCGTACTTCGCCAGTGCGCCCGCGTCGAGGCCGAGCGCGCGCAGCGCCTGCTGGAGGTCCAGGTAGGACTTGCCGGCGGAGACGATGCCGATCCGGTCGGCGGGCCCGCGCGCGGTGATGCGGTTGATCCCGCTCGCGCGCAGGTACTCGGTGACCAGCGGCAACCGGACGGTGAACAGGCTGCGTTCCAGCTCGGCGAGGCTGGTGCCGAGCAGCCGCGAGGTCGGGGTGTGCCGGTACGCCCGTTCGATTTCCGGCGCGGTCCACTGTGGACTCACAGTCGCGGTGCCGGACGCGTCGGCGACGTTCGCGACGACCTTCAGCGACGTCCACACGCCGGCCGCGCGGGACAGCTCGACCGCGTGCATGCCGAGGTCGAGGACGTCCTGCGAGTCGACCGGGTAGAGGATCGGGATCGCCAGGTCGGCGAGGGCGAGCTCGGACGCGCAGGGGACGGTCGAGGACTTCGCGTTCGGGTCGTCGCCGACGAGCGCGACCGCGCCGCCGCGCGGGTCGGTCCCGGCGAGGTTGGCGTGGCGCAGCGCGTCGGAGGCCCGGTCGAGGCCGGGGGCCTTGCCGTACCAGAACCCGGTGACGCCGCGCTGCCCGCCGGCGCCCGCGACGAGCTGGCTGCCCATCACCGAGGTCGCGGCCAGCTCCTCGTTGAGGCCGGGCCGGTGCACGACGTCGTGCTTCTCCAGCAGCGTCGAGCGGCGGCCGAGCTCGAGGTCGTACCCGGCCAGCGGCGAGCCCTCGTAGCCCGAGACGAAGACGGCGGGGTCGCCACCCCGGGCGCGGTCGTGGCGGACGCGGTCGAACAGCAGCCGGACCAGGGCCTGCACCCCGGTCAGGTGCACGATTCCCGCTTCCCGCAGATAGCGGTCCTCGAGCGTGAACGTCGCCACGGCGGCTCCTCTCGATGTGCTTCCGGGCACAGTGCGACGCCGGCCACAGCGACGCAACAGGTGTTGGCGTTCCGGGACTCTATACGCAAACTTCGGAGGCCCTGCGCTCCGGCTGGCTCGGAATTTTGCGCGGAGTTAGGCTCCTGCGCATGCCCGAAGAGCTGCTCGACGCGACCGACCACGAGATCCTCGGCCTGCTGCGCGAGGACGCCCGCCGCACGCTGTCCGACATCGCCGGCCGCGTCACGCTCTCGACGGCCGCGGTCAAGCGCCGCATCGACCGGCTGCGCGAGACCGGCGTGATCACGGGCTTCACGGTCCAGGTCGACCACGCGAAGCTGGGCTGGGGCATCGAGGCGTTCACGGAGCTGCGCTTCGTCGGCAACACGAAGGTCGCGGAGATCCTGCGCACGACGACCCGCATGCCGGAGGCCCAGGCGGTGTTCACGATCGCGGGCGACCCGGACGCGCTGGTGTGGCTGCGGGTGCGCGACATGGCGCACCTGCAGAAGACGATCGACGAGATCCGGCGGCACCACCAGGTGACCGGGACGAAGACGTTGATCGCGCTGGAGTCGTGGTCCCGGGGCACCTGAGGTGCTGGTGACGCTGGCCCGGCGGCCGGACCTGGCCGAGGCCGTCTACGCCATCCCGTACCCGCCCGGTTCGCCGGCGTTCATGGCGGGCAGCCTGGCGAGCCTGCTGGTCCGCGGCCGCCGGGTGGCCCGCCGCTGGCCGCACCTGGTCGTGGCCTTGCTCGACGGTGAGCGGCCGATCGCGCGCGGGATCATGGTGCCGTTCCGCGGCCGCGGGTCGCTGCCCGCCCGCGGCTGGGACGAAGTGGCGGTGTGGGCCGCGGAGGACGCGCTCGACGACGTCGTACCGGACACCGCGTGCGCGCTGGAGATCGCGGTGCACCCGGACCACCAGGGCCGCGGCCACTCGGGCACGGTGCTGGCCGCGATGCGCGAAGCCGCGGCGGCGGCCGGGCTGGAATCGCTGGTGATCCCGGTCCGGCCGCCGGACAAGGCGGCGGTGCCGTCGAAGCCGATGCGCGAGTACGCCGCCGAGACCCGCGCGGACGGGTTGCCCGCCGACCGCTGGCTGCGCACCCACGTCCGCGCGGGCGGCCGCATCGAGGCGATCGCCCCCTGTTCGGCGACGGTCCAGGCCCCGCTGGCGGACTGGCGCCGCTGGACCGGCCTGCCGTTCGACCGCGACGGCGTGGTGACGGTCCCGGGCGCACTCGCCCCGGTGTTCGTTTCGGCGGCCGGGGACTTCGCGGTCTACGTCGAGCCGAACGTCTGGGTCTCGCACCGGCCAGCCGCGCGACGCTAGCCGCGCAGCAGGACGCCGGACGTGCGCTCCCGCTCGAAGAAGAACTCCGGCCACTCCAGCCCGTCCGGCGGTGCCTGGATCGCGGCCGCCCGGCGCCGGAGTTCGTCGAGGTAGTTCGTGTCCAGGATCGCGCGGGCCGACAACGGTTCGCGCAGCAGCGTGTCCGCGGGACCTTCGTACAGGTACGCGTCCACGCCCGGGAAACCCCGGGTGCCCGGCGGGTAGTCGCGGTTCACCGGGAACGTCGTCGTGTCGAGCCCGCCCAGCCAGGAGTCCTTCAGCGGCACCAAAGCGGGCCACGATCCCAGCCGCCGCTCGAGCCGCGCATTGTCCACAGTGAACCCGCGGTGGTCGGCGACGACGTACGCCGCACCCGGGTGCGCGCGCTCCAGGCGGGCGACCGCGCCGCTGCCGCCGTCGTGCGTCAAGTGCCCCAGGCCGAACAGCATCAGGACCTTCCGGTGCTTCTGCAGCACCTGCGTCTCCACCACCGAGACGATCGTCGTGTCGCGGTCCAGGAACGGCTCCAGGTCCGCCGGGGCCCGGACGCGGCTCCAGTCGATCGGCGGGTCGCACGCCAGCACCCGGATCTTCTTCGCGGTGGGCAGCGTCGTGTTGACCTGCCGGACCAAGGCGAACAACTGCTCGTAGAACGTCGAGAACCCGCAGCTCGGCTGGGTCGTGTCACGCCAGACCCGGCTCACGTCGGGGACGTCGCCGCCGGCGATGTAGTCGTCCAGCAGCGGCTGCAGCCGCGAATTCCCGCATTCCACGGCGATGTCGTTCACGCGGCCGGGGAAGCGCGGGTCGCGCACGAGGTCGGCCAGGAACGTCCCGACGTCCGGGCTGGACTTCGCGACGATCGAGTGGTCGTCGAACGCGGCCAGGAAGGCGCCCGCGGCGTCGGCGGGCGGGTGGGACTGCCCCGCGTCCGCCGGCGCGGCGAACAGGGTGACGGCCGCCAGTACGGCCAGGAAGAGTCGCATCGAAGCTCCATGACTAGTTCCCCCACTGTCCTACGACTGTAGGACAACTCGGCCAGCATTCAGCCCGGCCCCGACGGTTGTCAAGACCGGGTCAGTGCCGGAACGCCTCCGCGAGCCACCACGAACCGCCGTCGTCGGCGATCTTCGCGTCGATCACCAGCGGCGCGGTCCGCGGGCCGGCCAGCCAGTCGCGCACCGCGAACAGGTCCTCGGCCGACCGGACCGTCACGCCCGCGCAGCCGAAACCGCGGCCGATGGCGGCGAGGTCGGAGTCGGGGAAGCGGACCGTCGTCATGTCGGCGTCGCCGAAGTGGTGGATTTCCGCGCCGTACGCGGCATCGTTGTAGACGACGACCACCAGCGGCAGCTCCAGCCGCACCGCGGTGTCCAGTTCGGACAGTGCCATGTGGAACCCGCCGTCGCCGGTGCCCAGCACGGGCAGGCGGTCCGGGCGGGCGAGTGCCGCGCCGATCGCCGTGCCCAGGCCCAGCCCGATGCTCTGGAACGCCTGCGTGAAGCAGAAACCCTGCTCGTCGGGCACGGAGAGGTACGCGCTCGGGTAGCCCATGAAGTTGCCCGAGTCGATCGACACGATCCGCTCGGCCGGCAGGAGGTCGTCGAGGAGCTTGCTCAGCGTCCGCGGGTCGATGCGCCCGCCGCGGGACAGGTCCTCGTGCTCGACGTCGTTCCAGCGCCCGGCCGCGATCCGCGCGGCGACGTCGTCGGTGCGGTACCCCTGGCGCTCCTCCGTCACGGCCAGCACCTCGGCCGCGGTGCCGGCGACGTCGCCGACGACGCCGAGGTCGACCGGCCGGTGCGCGCCGAGGGCCGCCTGCTCGACGTCGACCTGGACGAGCTTCGCGTGCGGGCTGAGCAGCTTGCCGTGCCGGGTCGTCCACGTGTTCAGCGCGCAGCCCCAGCCGACGACGAGGTCGGCGCCGAGGATCAGTTCGGCGGTCGTCGGCGACGCGAACCCACCGGAAATGCCCATCGCGAACGGGTCGCCGTGGAAGAGCCCGTGCGCCACGGCGGACGTCGCCAGCAGCGCGCCGCACCGCGAAGCCAGTTCCCGCAAGGGGTCCCGGCTGCCGCGGGCACCGCGGCCGGCGATGAACACCGGCCGCTCGGCGGCCGCGAGGAGGTCCGCGAACCCGGTCACCGAGGCGGTGTCCGGCCGGACCGCCGCGGGCCCCGGGACGGCCGGCAGCGCGGGGGACGCGGGCGCGGGTTCGGCCTGGACGTCGAGCGGGAGGTTCAGCACGACCGTCCGCCGCTGCTGCCGCGCGGTCCGGAAGGCCCGCACGGTGTCGGCGACCGCGCTCGCGGCCGAGTGCACGCGCTCCGGCACCGCGCCGACCGCCGCGGCCAGGCCGTCCTGGTCGACGCGGAAGTTCGACAGCACCGACGCCCCCGCGGAGTCGGCGGTCAGCACGAGCATCGGCGTCCGGCTCTTGGCGGCTTCGGTGATCCCGGTGACGGCGTTGGTCAGCCCGCAGCCCTGGTGCAGCGACAGCACCGACACCTTCCCGCTCATCCGGGCGTAGGCGTCGGCCATGCTGGCCGCGCCGCCCTCGTGGCGGGCGGCGACGAACCGGACCCCGCCCGCGCGCAGCGCGTTCGTCACCTCGAAGTTGCCGCTGCCCACCACGCCGAACGCCGTGCCGGCGCCGAGGTTCGCGAGGGTGCGGCCGACGAGCTCGGCGACGTTCACCGCTCCACCAGCGCGAGCACGCGGGCCGGGCTGCCGGAGCCGCCGACGATCGGCAGCGGCGAGACCACCAGCATCGTCCCGGTCGGCGGCAGCGAGGCCAGGTTCCGCAGCTGCGTCAGGCCGTGCTTGCCCGCGCCCAGCAGGAGTTCGTGGCACGGGAACATCGGCTCGAGGGCGGGCGCCTGCCCCGCGTCGGTCCCGACGGTCTCGACGCCGAGCCCGGTGATCGGCGTTTCCCCGGCGAGCCACCGCGCGCACTCGGGCGAGACGCCGGGGGAGTGCGACCCGGTTTCGTCGGCGTTGAGGAAGCCGGCCTGGTCCTCGCTGCGCGCGTCCCAGCCGGTGCGGTAGAGCAGCCAGCCGCCGTCGGGCAGCGGCCCGTGCTCGGCCGTCCACGCGCGGACGTCGTCGACCGACAGCAGGAAGTCCGGGTCCTGCGCCGCCCGCGCGGAGAAGTCGAGGACGACGGCGGGCGCGACGAGCGTCTTCAGCGGCACCTGCGAGACGTCGTGACCGTCCTTTCCGGACACCCAGTGGACGGGTGCGTCGAGGTGGGTGCCGGTGTGCTCGCCGGTGTGGATGTCGTTCCAGTACCAGCGCGGGCCGCGCTCGTCGTAGCGGCTGATCTCCTCCAGCCGGAACGGGATGGTGTTGGCGAACGGTTCCGGCAGCTGCAGGATCGGCGTGCTCGAGCTCAGGGGCGCGGTGAGGTCGACGATCTCGATCGCCCCCGACGTGATCGCCTCGCCCAGTCCGTCCAACAACGACATGCCTGCCTCCCGGTGCCGGTGTGCGTCTCGGTCGGAACCCTATGCCCGCGGGCGCCCGCTTGACAGCGCCGTGCTTCCCGGTGTTGTCTTACTGACCTAGGACAGTAGGAGGCCGGGTGATCGAGTTCGTCCTGGACGGCCGTTCCCGGGTCGCCACGTACATGCAGCTCGTCGTGCAGGTGAAGCAGGCGCTGCGGGTCGGCCTGCTGCGCCCCGGCGACCAGCTGCCGAAGGTCCGGGACGTCGCGCAGGACCTGGCGATCAACCCGAACACCGTGCTCAAGGCCTACCGCGAGCTGGTCCTCGAGGGCCTGGCCGAGGGCAGGCCGGGGGTCGGCACGTTCGTCACCGGCGATCTGGCCGGCCCGTCGCTGGGCGCACAGGCGCAGCTGCGGGACGAGCTCGTCGGGTGGCTGGAGCGCGCCGAAGCGGCGGGGATGACGCCGGACGACATCGCGGCGCTGATCGAGACGACGATGCGCGGGACAGCGGCACCGCGCGGGTGAGTGGGGGCCGAACGTGGAGCTGGCGATCGAAACCCGCGGGCTGGGCAAGCGGTACGGGCGCACGTGGGCGTTGCGCGACTGCGCGCTCGCCGTCCCCGCCGGGCGGATCGTCGCGCTGGCCGGCCCGAACGGCGCCGGCAAGACCACCCTCCTGCACCTGGCCGCCGGGCTGTTGCGGCCGGACTCGGGCGACGTGCGTGTGTTCGGCCGCCCACCCGCCGCCGCGCTCCCCGAGATCGGCTTCGTCGCCCAGGACACGCCGCTCTACCGGGACTTCACCGCGGCCGAGCTGATCACCATGGGCGGCAAGCTGAACCCCCGCCGCTGGGACGCCGCGCCGGCCCGCGAGCGGCTCGGCGCGCTCGGCGTCCCGCTCGACCGCCCGGCCGGCAAGCTTTCGGGCGGGCAACGCGCGCAGGTCGCCCTCGCGCTCGCACTGGCCAAGCGGCCGCGGCTGCTCCTGCTCGACGAGCCCATCGCGAGCCTGGACCCGCTGGCCCGCCGCGAGTTCCTGCGGACGCTGATGGGCGCGGTGGCCGAGGACGGGACCACCGTGCTGCTGTCGTCGCACCTGCTGATCGACCTCGAACGCACCTGCGACCACCTGGTCGTGCTCCAGGACGCCCGCGTCCGGCTGGCCGGGCCGGTCGACGAGCTGCTCGACGCGCACCGCACGGTCGTCGGCCCGCGGGCGGGCAGTGACGAGATCGCGGGCGTCGCCCAGGTCATCCGCGCGCACCACTCCGAACGCCAGGCGACACTGCTGGTGCGCCGCGCCGGTCCGATCGATCCACTGTGGACGGAACACGAGGTCGGCCTGGAAGACCTGGTGCTCGGCCACCTCGCCGCGGAGGTGCCCGCGTGCTCTGGCTGACCTGGCGCCGCCACCGCAAGCCCGCGCTGTTCGCGCTCGTCGCGTCCGGCCTGCTCGCCGCGGTCATGGTGCCGACCGGGCTGGCGATGCGCGCGAAGTTCGACGCCTTCGGCCTCGGCTCGTGCCGGGCCGCGCTCGGGACGACGTCGATGATCACGCAGACCGAGGCCGTGGCGCGGTGCGAGAGCCTCGGCCACGAATTCCAGCGGGAGTTCGGGAACCTGCAGTTCGTCGCCGTCCTGTTCGTGGTCCTGCCGGCCCTGGTCGGCGTGTTCTTCGGCGCGCCGCTGGTGGCCCGCGAGATCGAGCAGGGCACCCACCGTCTGGTGTGGACACAGGGCGTGAGCCGGCTGCGCTGGGCGCTCACGACGTTCGGCGTGACCGGTGCCATCACGGCCGTGCTGGCGACCGGATACGCGCTGGGCGTGTCGTGGTGGTTCGAGCCACTGGTCGCCGCGAGCACCGGCCGCCTCGCGTTCCTCGCGTTCGACGTCCAGGGGATCGTGCCGGTCGCGTACACGCTGTTCGCGCTCGCGCTGGGGATCTTCGCGGGCACGTACCGGCCGCGCGTGGTCCCGTCGATGGCGCTCGCGCTGGCCGGGTACGCGGTCGTCCGCGTCGCGGTGGAGGTCCTCGCCCGCCCGCGCTACCTGCCGGCCGAACTGCTGACGTTCCCGCCGACGGGCACGCAGACCCCGAACCCGGCGTCGGGCGACTGGATCCTGGCCCAGGACGTCCACGACGTCACGGGTCGCCTGGTGCTGCCGGAAGCCCGGATCGGGCCGTGCCCGCCCGGGCAGTGCGCCGCGGGCGACGTGACCAACTGGCTGGAATACCAGCCGGGGGACCGGTTCTGGACGTTCCAGGGCATCGAGACCGCGATCTTCGCGGTGCTGACGGCGGCGCTGGTCTTCTTCGCGATCCGCCGGATCCGCACCATCGCCTGACGCACCGGCACCGGCGAACGGCGGATTCACCACGTTGTATCTGACCGGTAGAACGCCGCGCTCCGCGCCCGGAAGGTCTGCGGCTACAGCTCGACGGCCTCCGCGGGCACTGCCGATGTCCACAGTGGACAGCGCGCGGGTGGTGCAGTTCGGCGACACCGGGACCGCCGACCACCTCTGGCGGCTGCGCTAGCGCTTGACGCCGACGATCCCAGCCACACACTTCGCCGAGCCGGACAGCGGGGTGAGGCGGGGTCCGTCCGGCCACCACTCGTCGCACACGGCCAGGCCCGGCGCCGAAGTGGCGTTGGGCTGGACGAACTCGAGCCCCGGCAGCATGCCTTCGATCTCGGCGCGGGTGCGGAACCGGCCGGCGCCGAGCGGGCCCTGGACCAGGATCTGCTCGATGCGCTTGGCGATCTCGGTCAGCTCCGGTACCTCGGGGTCGAAGAAGTGCGAAAGGACCACGTACGAGCCCGGGGCGAGCGCGTCGATGTACGCGCGCATGACGTCGACCGCGCCGTCGCCCTCGAAGTGGTGCATCGTGCCGACGTGCAGCAGCGCGACCGGCTCGGTGAAGTCGATGTGCTGGCGCACATCCTCGTTCCCCAGCACCGCTTCGGGCTGGAAGATGTCCGCTTCGACCATGTGCGTGAAGTCGTTCTCGACGAGCAGCGCGCGGCCGTGCGCGAGGACCACCGGGTCGTTGTCGACGTAGACGACCGTGTGGTCCTTGTCGATGCGCTGCACGATCTGGTGCGTGTTCTCCGCCGTCGGCAGGCCGGAGCCGCAGTCGAGGAACTGCCGGATGCCGGTCTGCGCGGCCAGCATGCGCAGCGCCCGGTTGTGGAAGCCGCGGTTGCCGCGGGCGATGTCGACCGCTTCGGGAACCGCCGCGCGGATCTTCTCCATCACGACGCGGTCGACCTCGTAGTAGTTGTTGCCGCCGAGGAAGCCGTCGTAGATCCGCGCGATGCTCGGCCGGTCGGGGTGGACTCCCACCGGCTTCTGGCTCGGGGACAGCGTCTCGGACATGGCGACCTCGCAGGACTTCGGCGGGTGGCGGTGCGCAACCCAGCGTAGTAGGTCGCGTCCGGGCGGTGAAGGCGAGGTCAGCCGCTGGGGCGCAGCCGCTGGTCCGGGATGTCGTCGCGGGCCCGGGCGGCGCGTTCGCGGCGCAGCCGGGCGAGGTGCTGCTCGATCCGGCGGTCCAGGTCGCGCGCGGCCTCGGACAGTTCTGTCAGGTCGCGGCGGGACCAGGGGTGGCCGATGGCCCCCGGGTCCACTTCGTCCCCTGCCCTGTCCACTCCGGCACCTCCCGCGTCGGTTCGTCCGTCCGCTCACCGGCGTTACTGCCCCGATGGGGCCTGGCCAAAACACGGGCCGTCGTGACGCCGGGCACCTCGTGCCGCCGTCGGAGTGGACCGGGCGCCGATTCCCTGGTGTCAATTCTGACCAGGTGGTAGAAATCTGGGCAGAGCCCACCGTGACTTCAGGAGCTGGGGATGAGCGACCTTTCCGTGCAGCTGTACTCGGTCCGCGACGCCTTCGCGGCCGACCCCGCCGAAACCCTGCGGCGGCTCGCCGCGATCGGCTTCACGCAGGTGGAGCCCTACGGCGTCGTCGAGAACGCCGAGGCCCTACGGGCCGGGCTGCCCGCGAACGGCCTGAGCGCGCCGACCGCGCACGCCCGCCTGCTCGGCGCCGACCAGGCGGCCGTCTTCGCCGCGGCCGCCGAGCTGGGCATCGGCCTGGTGATCGACCCGCTGGTCAAGCCCGAGCAGTGGCAGGACCCGGCGGACATCGCGGCGACGGCGGAGGCGCTCAACGCCGCCGCCAAGCTCGCGGCCGAGCACGGCGTGCGCGTCGGCTACCACAACCACTGGTGGGAGCTGGAGTCCCGGTTCGGCGGCCGCAGCGCGTTCGAGGTCTTCGCCGAGCAGCTCGACCCGGCCGTGGCGCTGGAGGTCGACACCTACTGGGCCACCGCCGGCGGCGAGGACGCCCCCGCCCTGCTGCGGCGCCTCGGCGACCGGGTCCGCGCGATCCACGTCAAGGACGGCGGCCTGGCCACCGACGCCACCGGCCAGCTCCCCGCCGGGCAGGGCCGGGTGCCGATCGCCGGCGTCCTGGCCGCCGCGCCGGACGCGCTGCGCGTGATCGAGTTCGACGCCTTCGACGGCGACCTGTTCGAAGCCATCGCCGCCAGCCACGCCTTCCTGACCGGCGCCGGCCGGTGACCGGCGGCCCGGTCGGCGTCGGGTTCGTCGGCGCCGGCGTCATCAGCGGCACCTACCTCGAGAACCTCACGAGCTTCCCGGACGTCCGCGTGCTCCGGATCGCCGACCTCGACACGGAGCGGGCGGCGGCCCGCGCGGCCGAGTACGGCGTCCCGCGGTCGGGCACGGTGGCCGAGCTGCTCGACGACCCGGACGTCGAGCTCGTGGTCAACCTGACCGTCCCGGTCGCGCACGTCGACGTCGGGCTGGCCGCGCTGGAAGCGGGCAAGCACGTCTGGGCGGAGAAGCCGCTCGCCCTGGACCGGCAGACCGGCCGCAAGCTCCTCGATCGGGCACGGGAGAAGAACCTGCGCGTCGCCAGCGCGCCCGACACCGTCCTCGGCGCCGGGCTGCAGACCGCGCGCCAGGCCCTCGACGCGGGCCGGATCGGGCGGTCGCTGACCGCGCTGGCGCTGTTCCAGGTGCCCGGGCCGGAGAGCTGGCACCCGGCGCCGGAGTTCCTCTTCCAGGCCGGCGGCGGGCCGCTGCTGGACATGGGCCCGTACTACCTGACGACGCTGGTGCAGCTGCTCGGGCCGATCCGGCGGGTCACCGGCGCCGGCGGGCGGGCGCGCGACACCCGCGTCATCGGGTCCGGGCCGCGCGCCGGGACGGAGTTCCCGGTGACCGTGCCGACCACGGTGACCGCGCTCGTCGAGTTCGCCGCGGGCGGCTCCGCGCAGCTCGTGCTGAGCTTCGACTCGGGCCTCAAGCGCACCGGGTTCGTCGAGCTGACCGGCACGCTCGGCACCGCCGTGCTCCCGGACCCCAACCGGTTCGACGGCGCGACCGTGCTGCACCTGACCGGCCACGCCGAACCCGAGGAACTGGCGCCGGCCGGGCACGCGGCGTCCCGCGGGACGGGCGCGCTGGAGCTGGCGCGGGCGATCCGGGCCGGGGTGCCCGAACGCGCGTCCGGCGACCTGGCCTACCACGTGCTCGACGCGATGCTGGCGATCGAGGAGTCGTTGACGCGCGGGCAGACCGTCGAAGTCGCGAGCACCGTCGAGGTCCCGCCGGCGCTGCCGCCGGGCTGGGACCCGTACGCGAAGACCCTCTAGACCGGGACGGTGAGCAGGTTCTGCAGGTAGAAGCGCAGCGAGCCGACCAGGTCCACGTCGCCGGGCACGGTCAGCCACTGCACCTGGAGCCCGTCCATCAGCGCGATGAACGTCAGCGCCGCCACTGCGGGTTCGACGCCGGCCCGCAGCTGGCCGCGGGCCGCCAGCACCTCGAACGACTCGTGCACGCCCGCGCGGGCGGCCCGGTAGTGGCGCCGGAAGTAGTCGTGCGCGGGGTGGTCCGGCGCGACCGCTTCGGCGGCCAGCCGCGAGTACAGGTCGACGATCCCGGGGTGGCGGACGTTGTGCTCGGCGAGGGCGACGAAGTGGCGCAGGACCTCCAGCCCGGCCGGCACCCCCAGCTGCTCGCGCTCGGAGTCGTCGGCGTCGCGGCGTTCGAGCACGGCGGCGAGCAGCGCTTCCTTGGTGGGGAAGTGGTAGAGGAGGCCGGCGTGCGAAATGCCGACGCGCTTGGCGATCTCGCGCAGCGACGAACCGTGGTAACCGAGCTCGCCGTACGCCACGGCCGCCGCCGTGATGATGTCCTCGCGGCGGATCCGGCCCTTCAGGTAGCCCCCGGTCACGGGGTCGCGGTGGTCTCGGCGGCGTGCACGGCACCATCATGCCGCAGCGGCGGTTCGCACAAACAGCGTGAGCGTCCGAACAAATCGGTTGTGCGAACGAGCGGGACTTGCGAGCATCGCGGGGTGAAGAGCGCGGAACGGCAGCGGGTGATCGTGGAGCGGCTGCGCGACGCCGACCTGGTGGGTGTCGCCGAGCTGGCCTCGGCGACCGGCGCGTCGGAGATGACCGTGCGCCGCGACCTCGACAACCTGGCCTCGCGCGGCGTGCTGCGCCGGGTGCACGGCGGCGCGGTCCCGGCGTCCCCGTCCGGCGTCGAGCCCCCGTTCGCGGCCCGGGCCACGGCGGCGGTCGCGGCGAAGCGGGCCATCGCGGCCGCGGCGGCGGAGCTGATCCGCGACGGCGAGACGATCGTCCTCGACAGCGGCACGACTGCGCTGGAACTGGCGCGCCTGCTGCGCGAGCGGCCGGTGACGGTGATGCCGCTGTCCCTGCACGCGGTCCGCGAGCTGGCCGACGCGCCCGGCGTCCGCCTGCTGCTGCCCGGTGGCGAGCCGCGGCCGGGGGAGCAGGCGCTGGTCGGCCCGCTGACGCTGGCTTCGCTGCGGGCGCTGCGGTTCGACGTCGCGGTGCTGAGCCCCTGCGCGTTCGGCGTCGAGGACGGGCTGACCGCGTTCGACCTCGCCGACGCGGAGGTCAAGCGGCAGGCGCTGGCGGTGTCGGCGCGGACGATCGTGCTCGCCGACGGCGCCAAGTGGGGCCGGGCCGCGCTCGCCCACGTCTGCCCCGCCGAGCGCCCGGACGTCGTGATCACCGACCCGGGCGCCCCCGAAGCCCAGCGCGCGGCGCTGACCGAACGCGGCGTGCTGGTGCACGTCGCCGTCCCCACCACCACGGAGAGCCGATGACGACCGCCCCGCCCCGCCCGCGCGCCGCCCGGTTCGCGACCTTCATGTTCTTCGGCCTCAACGGGTTCGGGATGGGCATGTGGGTGGTGCACATCCCGAACGTCGAGCGCGCGACCGGCATCTCGCACACCACGCTGGGCGCGTTGCTGCTCGTGCTCGGCGGCGCCGCGTTCGCCGGCATGCAGGTGGCCGGCCCGCTCGTCGACCGCCTCGGCCACCGGCGGCTCGTGCCCGCCGCGGGGGTGTTCCTCGGCCTCGCGCTGTGCGCGCCCGGCTTCGCGGATTCGTGGTGGGCGCTGGGTCTCGGCCTGGTGCTGTTCGGCTTCGGCAACGGCGCCATCGACGTCGGCATGAACGCGCACGCGGTCGTCGTCGAGCGGGCCTACCCGCGCCCGATCATGGCGGCGTTCCACGCGATGTGGTCGATCGGCGGCGCGATCGCCGCGGTCATCGGTGCCGCGACGCTCGGCGCGGGCGTGCCCACCGGCGTCACGCTCACCGGCACCGGCCTGCTGTGCGTGCTGCTTTCCCTGGTGTCCGCGCGGTTCCTGATGGAGCCGTCCGACGCGCCTTCGGCCGTTTCGGAGGAGCCGGAAGCGGCGCCGGCCCGCCGCCGCACCCCGGGTCGCGTGGTGTGGCTGCTCGGCCTGCTGGCGCTCGCGCTCATGCTGTCCGAGGGCGTGGCGAACGACTGGGCCGCGCTGCACATGGAAAAGGTGCTCGGCACGTCGGCGTCGACCGCGGCGTTCGCGTACGGCGCCTTCGCGGTGGCCATGACGACCGGCCGCTTCCTCACCGACCGCGTCGCGGCCTGGGCGGGCCCGGCGGCGATCGTCCGCTACGGCGCGGCGCTCGCCGCGGTCGGCCTGACGATCGCCGCGGCGGCCCCGTGGGTCCCGGTGTCCCTGGTCGGCTGGGCACTGTTCGGCCTCGGCCTCTCGGGCGGCGTCCCGCAGCTGTTCACGGCGGCGGGCAACCTGGACACCCGCGCGTCGGGCGCCCTGATGGCCCGCGTGGTCGGCCTCGGTTACGTCGGCCTGCTGGCCGGCCCGGCGGTGATCGGCGGCCTGACCCACTGGCTGCCGCTGAACGTGACGTTCGCGCTGCCGGTGATCCTCTGCGTGCTGGCGGCGTTGTCCGCGGGGGTGCTGAGCCCGAAGCCGGAACCGGCGGAGCAACCCGTCGGCTAGGGGTGGTGGGTCACCGCCTCGTGCGCCCGGTCCGCGCCCGCGCTCGGTTCGGTGTGGACGGTGACCGCGGTCAGCCGCGGGATCGTGTGCACCAGCCGGTGTTCCACCTCGTGCGCCAGGGCGTGCGCGGCTTCGACCGTCAGCTCCGCCGCGACGGTGACGGCCAGCTCGGCCCGCAGCTGGTGCCCGATCCACCGCATCCGCAGGTCCCGGGTGCCGAGCACCCCCTCGACGGCACGCGCGGTGCGTTCGGCCAGCTCGACCGAGGCGGGGTCGACGGCGTCCAGCAACCGCCGGAACACCTCCTTGGCCGCGTCGCGCAGGACGAACAAGATCGCGACGGTGATGCCGAGCCCGACGACCGGGTCCGCGATCGGGAACCCGAGCGCGACACCCGCCGCCCCCGCGACGACCGCGAGCGAGGTGAAGCCGTCCGCACGCGCGTGCAGCCCGTCGGCGACCAGCGCGGCCGAGCCGATCTCGCGGCCGACCTCGATCCGGTAGCGCGCGACCAGCTCGTTGCCGGCGAACCCGACCACCCCGGCCGCGGCGACCACCCACGGGTGTCCGACCGGCGCCGGGTGGAGCAGCCGCACCACGGATTCGTACCCGGCGATGGCCGCCGAAGCGGCGACGACCAGCACGACGACCACTCCGGCCAGGTCCTCGGCGCGCCCGAGCCCGTAGGTGTAGCGCCGGGTGGCGGCCCGGCGGCCGAGCAAGAACGCGACGCCGAGCGGCACGGCGGTGAGCGCGTCGGCGAAGTTGTGGACGGTGTCGCCCAGCAGCGCCACCGACCCGGTGACCAGCACGAGCCCGAGCTGCACGACGGCGGTGACGAACAGCGCGGCGAAGGACCACACGAGCGTCCGCACCCCACGCCGGCTGGTCTCGAGGGCGTGGTCGACGCGATCGCTGCTGTCGTGGCTGTGCGGGCGCCACCGCGAGTGGCCGTGTCCGTGTCCGGTCATGGCGGAAGTCTATCTGCGCATACACGCAGGTACGCAAGTAGTAGGGTTTGCGCCATGCACGCGTCGCTGCCGGAGTTCGACATGCCCACCGAAGAGCAGGTCCACCTGGCCGCGGAGTCGTTCCGGCTGCTGGCCGACCCGACTCGCATCAAGGTGCTGTGGGCGTTGCTGCAGGGCGAGTCCTCGGTGGCCTGCCTGGCCGAACTGGCCGGCGCGGCCCCGACCGCGGTGAGCCAGCACCTGGCGAAACTGCGGCTGGCGGGCCTGGTCAAGGGCCGCCGAGAGGGAACGTTCGTCTACTACTCGGCGGCGGACGACCACGTCCGCGGCTTGCTGGCCCAGGCCCTGCACCACGCGGAGCACGTGGACCGGCAGATCCCCGCGGGCGACCACGCCCACCACCCGGCTAGCTGATCAGCGCCGGAACGTGGCCGCGAGCCTGGCGACCAGCTCCTCGGCAACGCCTCGGATCGAGTGGCGAAGGTCGGAGGTGGGGAACGCCTCTTCGGCTTCGACCCGGATGTGTTCCGGGACGTTCATCGGTAGTGGTGCACTGGTTGCCGAAATCTCGGCGATTTTCGCAATACGTGTCAGGCTGACCGGCTCCAGGGCGATCGCCGGAGCAAACCTACCCGGAAGGGGGAGGTCGATCTCGAGCAGCGTGTGCAGTCGATCAGCGATCTGCGCCGCCAGGTGCTCCCGGTCGAGGATCCAGCCTATGTTCGCTGCCGGGAGGCCGAACCAGCAGGTGCGCTGGCCGCCCCGTAGTACTGCGAGTCCGCTTTCCCCGGATCGCCAATCCTCGGAGACCGCCCGCGCGGACTCGTCCGAGGAGATGGCGGAGACCGACTGGGTCTGAGTGAAAAGCCGCCGAGAACGACCCAGCGCCACCAAACCTTCGCTGACCCGCTCGAGTTGAAGAACACCGAAACGTGCGACTCGCTCTGCGGGGACCAAATGAACCTCGACGAGTGGACTCTGGGACTGACGGCCGCGCCGCAGCAGGTCCGCGCGCCACACGACCGGAAATTCCTCGAGCAAGGCTGTTCGATTTCGTTCCGGCGCTGGGGTCGCGACCGCTGCGCCGGCACCGGACAGCGGCGGAAGGACCGGAAGCGGACCGAGCGGAGGAAGGGGGTGACGGGGTTGCCGCGTGATGTGCCGGAGCAGGCTGTCGGCTCCTTCCGGCGTGAACGAGGTGACCGGGTAGTGATCATTCGTGTGGGCTGAGAGGAACTGGGGGATCTCGTGGACGCTGTGGCCCGGGAGGATCACCGGGAGCAACTTGCGCGTCCAGTCCTGTCGGTCGCCTTGGAGCAGATTGCGCAGCGTGGCCGCTTCGGCTTGGCCACCGAGGTTGCGATCATTCGGGCCGTACCCGTCGCCCACCCGCTGATAGCCTTCCGACGCCACGACGATCACGAAGTCGGACTCGAGGATGTTCTTCGTTGCCCAAGCTTGCCAGTCTTGTCTCTGGTCGCTGGCCCATTGGTCGAGGATGACATCGATACCCTGTTCGGACCTGAGGAAGGTCGAGAACTCCCGGACTGCGTCGCAGTGCTGAGGGCTGTCGTGGATGTAGGAAACAAAGGCCTTGGGGTGCTCACGCGACGTCATCGGCGACCTCTTCGCCCGGGCCGCGACAGCGGCGTCATTGGGCGGAAGACTAGCAACGACGTTGTTTTTCAGTGCGAAGGGGTGTGCACACATTCAGTGACAAATGTATCCACTGCTCGGGCTAGCTGATCGGCTCCTGCAGCTCCGTCACCCAGCCCGCCGGGTCCGCCGGGCAGTCCAGGTACAACTCCCGCTGCGCCCCCGCCGAAGCCGACCCGTGGTCGGCGATCCACCGCACCACCGCCTGCCAGCTCGGCAGCACCCCGTCGATCGCGCCGTGGTGGACCAGGGTCGCCGCGCGGGTGGCCGGCAGGTCCGCCACCGCGAGGCCGTTCAGGTCGCCCGGGCCGATCGACGCCGGGAGGGCCGCGTGCACCACGACCTCGTCCTCCGCGCGCTGCTCGTAGTAACACGTCAGCCGCCCGGCCGGTGTCACGTCCGCAGTGGACAGCCGGCGGCCCAGTTCCGCGCACAGCGGGCGGACGACCGGGCCGATCGACTCCGGCGCGAACCCCGCCGCGACGCCGGTCAGCTCGACGACCCGCAGCGCCGGCAGCTGCTTGACCACGACGTCGGGCGCGTGGCCTTCGTCTTCGATGGTCCGCAGCCGGGCCTCGACCTGCGCGAGCCGCGCCGCGCCCTCGGCCAGCGCGGTTTCCAGCTCCGCGCGCCGCAGCGCGAGCATGCCGCGCACCTGCTCGGCCGTGACCTCGTCGGCGAGCAGCGTCGCCACCTGCTCCAGCGTGAAGCCGAGGCCCTTCAGCGCGACGATCCGGTTGAGCCGCGCCAGCTGGCCCGCGGTGTAGCTGCGGTACCCGGTCGCGGGGTCGACACGGGCCGGGCGCAGCAGCCCGAGCGCGTCGTAGTGGCGCAGCATCCGCACCGAAACCCGGCCGTGGCGGGCGAAGTCGCCGATCGAGAACACCGCCCGATCATTCCCCAGGCGCGGCGAACCCGCCGACGACGGCCGCGGCGAGTTCCGCGAACGTGATCGCCGTGCCGTCCTCGTGCGCGGGCCCGATCACCTGCAGTCCCACCGGCAGCGTGCCGCCCGCCGGTGCGCTCACCGCCGGCAGCCCGGGCAGCGACGCCTGCGCGATCCAGAACCCCTGGTCGGCGTAGCGGTCGCCGAGGTCGCGGAACGCCGTCGTGAAGACCGCCGGGCAGAGGAAGACGTCGACGTCCCGGAAGTACCGCTCCCACGCCGCCGTGTAGGCCAGCCGCCGCCGCTCCTGCTCGTCGGCGCCGGGGAGGTCGCCGTTCGCGAAGAACAACTCGACCTGGAACCCGAACGCCTCGCCCTGGCCGGCCGGATCCACGCCGTCCGGCCAGCCTTCGCGGACGTCCACGCCGGCGCGGGCGAGCGCGTCGACGGCGTCCGAAAGGGCCTCGCCCACCTCGCCGGTGACCGGGCAGGCCGGGTCGTCGAGGACCACGCCGGCGCGGAAGCCCGCGAGCCGGTCCCGGCGCGACGGCTTGAGCGGCCGGGCCGCCGTCAAGCCGAGCGCGAGTCGCAGATCGGCGGCCGACCTGGCGAGCGGTCCGACCGCGGACGGGAACTCGCGGCTCGGCGCGGCCGTCGCTCCCGGTGGCTGGAACCCTTGCAGCGGAACGGTTCCCGCGGTCGGCTTGAGTCCGTAGACGCCGCAGTAGGCCGCCGGGATCCGGATCGAGCCCGCCAGGTCCGAGCCGTAGTCCAAAAAGGACAACCCGGCGGCCAGTGCCGCCGCCGCGCCACCGCTCGAGCCGCCGGGCGTGCGGGTGCGGTCCCAGGGGTTGAGCGTCCGCCCGTAGACCGGGTTCGCGGTCTGCCCGAAGTCGGCGAGCATGTGGTGCGCGTTGGTCTTGCCCACGACGATCGCGCCCGCGGCCCGCAGCCGTTCGACGACCACCGCGTCCCGGTCCGCGCGGTGACCGGCGAACGCGGGCTCGCCCCACGTCGTCGGCAGCCCGGCCACGTCGAAGGCCTCCTTGACGGTGATCGGCACACCGTGCAGGGGCCCGGTGGCGGTACTCCGATCGGCCGCCGTCGCCGCCTCGAGCGCGGGCTCGCGATCGGTGACGACGACGGCGTTGAGGTCGGTGGCGTCGATGCGGGCGAGCAGCTGCCCGGTGAGCTCGCGGGAAGAAAGCGCGCCGCGGCGGATGCCGTCGGCTACCTCGGTGGCGCTGCGGAAGAACGTCATGGGTCCGGGATAGGACCTGACACGGTGTCAGGGTCAAGGCTTCGGGGTAGTTGGCAGGTGATCGCCGTCCGAACCGCGGACGGCGCGTGGCGGAGGGAACCCGATGCCGATCGCAGCGAGCGCGCCCCCGGTGACACCCGAACCGGTCCGGCCCGACCCCGACCTCCCGGCGCCCGGGGCGGAGCCGTCGCCGGTGCTGCCCGATCCGGAGCCCGGCGTCCCGGTGCCCGACCCGGTGCCGCCCGAGACGGAACCGGGCCCCGATCGAACCTGAAACCCAGATCATATGAGAGTCATATGAAATGGTGTACGGTCGGAGCATGACAACAGCGCAGAGCTACCGCCGGATGGTCAACGCCGGCAACAAGATCGTGGTGGGGCTGCAGCGGCTCGGCGTCGCGTTCGGCCCGATGCAGCTGCTCACCGTGCCGGGGCGGCGCACCGGCGTCCCGCGCACGTTCCCCATCGCGGTGCTCCCCATCGACGGGCACCGCTACATCGTCCAGGCCTACCCGAAGGCGGCGTGGGTGGCGAACGTCCGGGCCGCGGGGGAGGTCACGCTCACCCGCGGCCGCCGGACGTCCGCGGCGCGGCTGGCCGAGCTGCCGGTCGAGGAGCGGCGTCCCGTCCTGCGCAAGCTGGTCGAGACGAGCCCGCCGAGCGTGGGCAAGCGGTTCGTGACGACCGGGCTCGCGGAGGCGTCGACGCCCGACGGCGTCGCCGCGGCTGCGGACCGCATCGCGGTCTTCCGCGTCGAAGCGGCCTAACGCCGTTCCAGCTCGCGCAGCAGCTGGGCGGCGGCTTCACGCGCGGCCGCGCCGGGACGGATCACGCGTTCGCCGTCGGGCTGCGTCGCCGGCGCCCCGGCGAGCTGCTTTACCAGCGCGACGGCGAGTTCGCGCACCTTGACGTTCGACGTCTGGCTGGCCTGCCGCAGCGTGGTCCAGGCTTCGCCGGGGTCGCACCGCCGCAGGGCGATGACGATGCCCTTGGCCTCCTCGAGCGCGGCCCGCGACTGCAGGAGGTCCAGCATCTGCGTCATCCGGTCCGGCTGAGCGGCCTCGGTGACGACGAACGCCATCGCGGCGAGCCGTTCGTGGCGCCGCAGGACGTCCAGCGTCTCGTTGGTGGCCGGGCGGTCGAGCGTCACGGACAGCACCAGCGTGCCTTCGGCGTCCCAGGCGACGGGCAGTGCCGCGACGCCGAAGACCCGCGACAAGTCCGCGGCCGAGCCGGGGTCCTGCTCGATCAGCCCGCTCAGGGTGAGCGACGGCCAGCGTTCGTCGGCGCAGACGTCGGCGGTCACGACCGGGAGGCCGGTGCGCCCGGCGGTGGTGACCGGGTCGCCGAAGCCGTCGAACTGCGCGGGCACCAACACCCCGTGCGCCGCGGCGATCCGGGGCGGTTCGCCGCGGTGGTGCACCGACACCGCCGCGCCGAGCGCGCCCGGCACGTCGGCGGCGATCCGTTCCAGGAGTTCTTCGAGCAGAGCGGTCGCCGGGACTCGCTCGCCCGTCGTCGTTGGGGGACGCAACGCTACCCTCCGCGAAGGGGTCGAACCTCGGTCGAGAATGTTTTACCATGTCGTCTCAGTGACGACAAGAAGAGGGTCGTCGGAAGGATGACGCCATGGACGACGATCCCGCCGCCGCGGCACGCCGGATCCACGACGTGGTCGCGGCCGCCCGAGCGGGCACCGCGGACCAGGACCGGTTGCTGGCCGCACTGACCGGCCTGCGCCTGCTGCGCGAGGAACTGTCCGGCTGGGAACCGGAGCTGATCACGGCGGCCAGAGGAGCGGGCGCGAGCTGGGTGGCGCTGGCCCCGGCCCTGGGCGTGGCGAGCCGCCAGGCCGCGGAACGGCGTTATCTGCGGCTGCAGCCGTCGAACACGGGCGAGCGGACGGGCGAAGCCCGGGTCGGCGCGGAACGCGACCGCCGCGCGGGCGACCGAGCGGTGGCCGACTGGGCCCGCCGCAACTCGGCGGGCTTGCGCCGCTTGGCGGGCCAGGTCAGCGCGTTGCCCGGCTTGGACCCGGCGGCCCAGGAAACGGCGGACCGCCTCGGTGCGGCCCTGGGCGACGACGACCCGGCGACACTCCTGTCACCCCTGGCCGCGGCCCGGCCCCACCTGGCCGCGGGGCACGCGGGGCTGGCGGAGCAGGTGGGGGAGATCTCGGAGCGCACGGACCAGCTGCGCCGCGACGCCGTCGGGCATCGCCGAGCCCGCGAGTGAGCGCGGCCGACGGCTGGGGACTCGCCCGCCGGCCGAGCCGGCCCAGCCGCGCGGTCCGCAGGCCGAGTCCGCCCGGCTGCTCGGTCCGGCGGCCGAGTCCGCCCAGCCGCTCGGTCCGGCGGGCCCCCGCCAGGAATGCCGCCCGCCGCTTCCCGTGAAGCTCACCTGGCCGCCTGCCGAGCGGCCACCTTGATCGTTTCGCGGGCTCGCTCGTGTCTGAGACCGCGCCCGAACGGGTACCAGCGACGCATGGACGACACCCCCGACCGCACGGAAACCCGCGCCGAGCTGCTGCCCGAAGAGCAGGCCGTGGAGAGCGAGGACCCCGAAGGCCAGGCCCGCGAGGTCCTGCGCGACTCCGACCGCCGGACCGAGCAGCCGGAACCCACCATGCGCCGCCGCCCGGAAGAGACGGCCTAGACCGGCACCGGCTCCGCTGTCCGTGACTCCCCGCGCAGCGCCAGCACCGCACCCAGCCCGAGCGCGGCCACCACGGCGAAGAAGTAGAACCCCCACGGGTACGCGACGCCCGCGGTGACCAGCGCGCCGGTCACGAACGGGCCCAGGATCGAGCCCAGCCGCCCGACCGCCGACGTCAGCCCGAGCGCCGTGCCCCGCAGCCGCGCCGGGAACACCTGGGCGACGTACCCGTAGATCAGCACCTGCGCGGAGAACACGAACACGCCGGTCAGCAGCACGACCGCGTTCAGCAGGAAAGCGTTCCCGATGCGCAGGCTCAGCGCCGCCAGCAGCACGGCACCGGCGCCGAACCAGATCCGCGCGATCGGCCGGATGCCGAAGCGGTCGGCGATCGTGCCCGCCAGCACCAGCCCGAGCACCGCGCCGATGTTGAGCACCAGCAACAACGTGATCGACGTCGAGATCGGGTATCCCGCGGTCCGCATCAGCTGCGGCAGCCACGTGTTGAGCCCGTAGACCAGCAGCAGCCCCATGAACGACCCGGCCCAGACCGCGATGCTGACCCGCCGGAACCGCGAACCCAGCAGGTCGCGCAGCCCCACCCGCTCGGCCGCCGCGTCCTCGCGCGAAGCCAGGTAGGCCGCGGATTCCGGCAGCTTCCACCACATCAGCGGCACGGCCAGCAGGCCGACGATCCCGCCGCCGTAGAACAGCAGGTGCCAGTCGTCCTTCGCGTACAGCGCCAAGATCGACGTCAGCACCGCCCCGACGTGGTAGCCGGTCATCGTGAACGTGCTCGCGCTGGCGCGCCGCCGGGCGGGCAGGTTCTCCGACATCACCGTCAGCGCCACCGGCATGCACGCGCCGAGCCCCAGACCGGCGACGAACCGGAAGATCCCGAACGTCGCCACGTTCGGCGCGATCGGCGTCAGCAGGGTGAACAGCGAAAAGAGCAGCACCGAGCCGATCAGCATGCCGCGGCGGCCGAACCGGTCGGTGAGCGGGCCGAGACAGGCCGCGCCGACGGCCACGCCGATCAGCGACACCGTCGCGACCAGCGTCGCGCCGGCCGCGGTGAAGCCGAGGTAGCCGCTCTTGAGCAGCGTCGGGATGGTGGCGCCGAGCGCGACCAGGTCGTAGCCCTCGAGCAGGACGGTCAGCCAGCAGAGGACCGCCGTCCACACCGGACGGACGGGAGACGTCGTCATTGCCGTGCTCCTTAGAAGGGGTAGCCCGCGATGTCCGCGCGGACGGTCAGCCACTGGGTTTCGGTGAAGGCCTCGATGTTGGCCTTGGCCCCGCCGAAGCGGGAGCCGTTGCCGGAGTCGCCGACGCCGCCGAACGGTGCGGTGGGCTCGTCGCCGACGGTCTGCTCGTTGATGTGCACCTTGCCCGAGCGGACCTCGTCGGCCAGCGTCATCGCGGTACCGACGTCGCCGAGGATGCCGACCGACAGCCCGTATTCGGACGCGTTGACCAGCCGCGCGGCCTCGTCGAGATCGCGGTAGGCGCGCACCGGCGCCACCGGGCCGAAGATCTCCTCGCGCCACGCCGGACTGTCGTCCGAGAGTCCGAAGAGGACGGTCGGCGGGTAGTACGGCGCATCCGCCTTGCCACCGGCCACGACGCGGGCACCCGCCGCCACGCTCCGGTCGACGACGTCGGTGACGTGCGCGAGCTGCCGGTCGTCGATGATCGGGCCCAGTGCGACCTCGCCGGTGGCCGGGTTCCCGACCGGCAGCCGCCGCGCCTTCTCCGCCAGCGCCTCGACGTATTCGTCCACTTGGGACTCGTGCACGAGGTGGCGCCCGGTCGTCATGCAGATCTGGCCCTGGTGCAGGAACGAACCGAACGCGCCCGCCGAGGCGGCCTTGGCGACGTCGGCGCCCGGCAGCACGACGAGCGCGTTGTTCCCGCCCAGCTCCAGGTGCACGCGCTTGAGCGAGCGCGCGGCGGCCTCGCCGACCTTCCGCCCGGCCGCGGTGGACCCGGTGAACGACACGACCGAAACCTCGGGCGCGTCGACGACCGCGGCGCCGACGGCGGCGTCACCGGGCAGCAGGTGCAGCAGCCCTTCCGGCAGCCCGGCCGCCTCGAAGATCTGCACGATGCTCACGCCGCCGGACACCGCGGTCCGCAGGTCCGGCTTGAGCAGCACGGCGTTGCCGAGCGCCAGTGCGGGCGCGACCGAGCGGATCGCCAGGATCAGCGGGAAGTTGAACGGCGAAATCACCGAAACCACGCCGCACGGCTGACGTCGCGCCAGCGACCAGCGCGGTTCGCCGGTGCTCAGCACCTCCCCGAGCGGGTGCGTGGGCAGCGCCGCGGCTTCGAAGCAGATCCCGGCCGCCATCTCGGTTTCGATCCCGGCTTTCGGCCGCGTAGAACCGGCTTCGCGGACGATCCAGTCCTGCACCTCGGCGGCGTGCGCCTCCCACAGCTCACCGGCGCGGCGCAGCACCGCGGCGCGCTCGGCGGGCTTGCGCCGCGCCCAGTCGCGCTGGGCCTTCGCCGCCGTGGCCGCGGCCGCCGCGACGTCCGACGGCGTTGCGATGCCCACGCCGCCGAGGATTTCCCCGGTGGCCGGTTCGACGACCTGGTGCGTGCCGCCGCTGCCGCGGCGGAACTCGTGCTCGAACAACGTCATGATCACTCCGGTGTGGTCGGTTCGGTGTCGACCTGGATCAGCCGCGGGCCGTCCGGGGTCGACTTGAGCTCCTCGTGCAGGTCACCGAGGTCCCCGACGGTGGTGGCGGGGACGCCGTAGCCGGCCGCGATGGCGGTGAAGTCCAGGCCCGGGATCTCCGTGCCCGGCACGTCCGGCGTGCCGAGCAGCTCGCCGAACCACCGCAGGGCGCCGTAAACGCCGTTGCGCAAGATCACGAACGTCACCGGGACGCGGTAGTGCGCCGCGCTCCACAACGCCGTGATGCCGTAGTTCGCCGAGCCGTCGCCGATGACGCCGACGACCGGCCGGTCCGGGCTGCCCATGGCGACGCCGACCGCGGCGGGCAGGCCGAACCCGAGCCCGCCGGCGGCCGGGAAGAAGTACGAACCCTCGCGGCGCAGGTCCATCTGCCGCCACCAGGCCGAATTCGTCGACGTCGATTCGACGACGTACCGGGTGTCGTCGGCCTGGGTCTCGCGCAGGGCAGCGAAAACCTGTTCCGGGTGCAGGGCTTTCGCGCCGGTCTTGGGCTCCGGGTTCGCGACGAACTCGCCGGTCGAGGCTCGCGCGGGCACCCGCGCGAGCAGGGCCTCGAGCACCGGCGCCGGGTCCGCCACGAGCGCCTCGCCCATCGGCGCGCGGGCCGCGGCACCGAAGTCGTCGGTCACCTGGATCAGCCGCGTGCCCTCGGGCAGGTACGCGCCGGGCACGTGCTGGTGGTAGCGGAACACCGGCGCGCCGAGCACGAGCACGAGGTCGTGGCCGGTGAACGCGGCCGAAATCGGGGCGATGCCGGCCGGCAGCACACCGCGGAACAGCGGGTGCCGGTTGGGGAAGGGCAGCCGGTGCGGCGACGGCGCCACCCACGTCGGCAGCCCGAGGTGCTCGGCGAGGGCGACGGCGCGGTCGAACAGCCCGGTGGCGTCGACGTCGCCGCCCAGCACCAGCGCGGGGTTCTTCGCCGCGGCCACGGTCGCGGCGAGCTCGTCGAGCTGGGCCTCCGACGGCGTGAGTCCTCTTCGGACGTTCCGGTCCAGCGTCACGGCCGCGTTCGGCGACAGCTCGGCGGCCCAGTCGTCGTAGGGGACCGAGAGGTAGGTCGGGCGCCGGTGCAGTTCGGCCTCGAACACGGCCTGCGCCAGCGAGCGGGGGACGTCGTCCGCGCAGCTCGGCTCGCCGGCCCAGCCGACCAGCGGCCGCATCAGCTGGGTGGCGTCGACGTTGGCGAGCATCGCCTCCAGGCCGATGGCCGACCGGACCTGCTGGCCGGCGGTCAGCACCAGGGGCGAGCGCGAGTAGACGGCGTTGGTCAGCGCGCCCATCGCGTTGCCCGAGCCGGCGGCGGCGTGCAGGTTGACCAGCACCGGACGGCCGGTCGCCTGGGCGTAGCCGTCGGCCATCCCGACGACGGCGCCTTCGTGCAGGCCGAGGACGTACCGGAAGTTCCCCGGCAGCTCGGCGAGGAACGGCAGCTCGTTGGAGCCGGGGTTGCCGAAGATCGTGGTCAGGCCACGGCGGTCCAGGAACTCGTGGGCGAGCCGGCGGGCGGTGGGCATGGCGCGGGTCCTCCTCGGGCGGGGTTGGACCAGACCCTAGGGAGCCCACCGGCCTGTGCTCCAATAAATGTTGTCGCGTGGGTTCATAGATGGGATCGATGATGCGGGACTTCGACCTCAACCTGGTCCGGACGTTCGTGCTGCTCTACGAGACCCGCAGCGTGACCGCGACGGCGGAGTCCCTGCACGTCACGCAGCCGACGATCAGCTACAGCCTGCAGAAGCTGCGGCGCCGGTTCTCCGACGAGCTGTTCCGCCGCGGCGGCAGCGGCCTGGTGCCGACGACGACCGCCCGCGCGCTCTACGAGCCGCTGCACAGCGCGCTGTCGGGGATCGAAACGGCGGTCAGCGGCGCCTGGTCGTTCGACCCGTCGACCGCGCGGGCGGCGTTCACGCTGTGCCTGTCGGACCTGGGGGAGATCTCGCTGCTGCCCCGGCTGATGGCCGCGCTGCCTTCGCGAGCGCCCGGCGTGACGCTGACCGTCCGCCCCCTCGACGTCGACCGCGCCGCCGACCAGCTCGGCCGCGGCGAGATCGACGCGTTCATCGCGTCCCCGCTGATCAGCTCCCAGCGGGTGGCGCGGATCCCGCTGTTCTCCGAGGGCTACCTGGGGATGGTGGCGCTGGACCACCCGCGCCTGGAAGCCGAGGTCGACTTCGCCGCGCTGGCGGCCGAGCGCCACGTGACGGTGTTCGGCCCGACCGGCCACGACGGCCCCCGCCGGGCCCTGGAGGCCCACGGGCTCCTGGACCGCGTGGTCCTGGAGGTGACCCGCTTCGCGGCCCTGCCGTACCTGGTCCAGGACAGCGACCTGGTGGCGATGGTCCCGCGCCTGGTGGCGGAGATGTTCGCGGGTGAGCACCGCGTCCGCCTGTTCGACCTGCCGATGGACGTCGAGCCGGCGCAGGTTTCGGTGTACACGCGGCACACGCACGCCCGCAGCCCGGCCCAGCACTGGCTTGTGACATTCATGCGCGAAGTGCTCAGCTGATTTAACACGCATTTTTCTTCGCGCCCATTTCCCGCCGAAAGATCTGGGCCGAACGTGTAGTGCCGGATGCGGAACCGATCCAGCGCTGCCTAGTGTCGATCACGGTCCTGGAACCGAACTAGGGAGGAATCCGGTGAAGCTCGTCCGGCTGGTCAAGAAAGCGCTTCCCAAGAAGAGCCTGAAGTCGTACGCCTGGTACGGCTGGATCTGATCACCCGGCCGGTCCCGGTCACCGGGACCGGCCCCTTCCCGAGGAGTCCCGGAACGTGGTCATCGCCCGCGCGTCCCGCACGGTCGTCTTCGCCCCCCGTCTCGAACAACTGCTCGCCGCGCACACCGGTGACAGCGTTTTCCGGCTCGAACCGGACACCATCGGGATCGCGGACCCGGGAACGATGGACGGCGTGCTCCGGGCTCGTCCGGCCAACGCCGAGGAACGGCCCACCTTCAAGCCGGTGCTGGGCCGCGGCGTCACCCGCACCGAGTCCGCCGCGCTGATGCAGGCGCTGGGCGCCGACGTCCGGGCGGCGTTGAAGCGCCCGGCCGACCGGCCCGATCTCACCGGCACCTGGCCGGACGTCCCGCACGACTACCTGCGCCGGTTCGTCTTCGGCCCGGAGCTGCGCCGCTTCCGCGTGCTCGTGGACCGCCGCCTGGAGCTGACGCCGAAGCTGACGTGGTCGGCGGTCACCGCGGGCGCCGCGCTGGTCCGCCCGCCGGCGCCCGGCACCCCGCTTTCCACGCTCGCGCGCCAGGTCGTGGCCGCCGGCAGCCTGGCCGAGCGGCGCTTCCGGATGTACCTCTACCGCCGGGTCGCCGGGCCGATCTGCTTCACGGTGGCGGCCCTGGTCACCAGCGCGGTGTGGCTCGGCGCGCCGTTCGACGACGACGTCCCGAACGAGCACGTCATCCACGAGGCGCTGCGGCTGCTGCCGCCGTCGTGGAACATCCTGCGCGTCCGCTCGCCGGAGTTCGCCGCCGTCGACCCGCGGATCCGGGCCGGGGACGACGTCCTGCTGCTGCCGCTGCTGAGCCACCGGTCACCGGAGCTGTGGGAGGCCCCGGCCGAGTTCCGGCCCCGGCGCTGGGCCGGGCTCGACCCGGACACCCACCCGGGGTACCTGCCGTTCGGGCACGCGAACGAACGCTGCTGGGGCCGGCACCTGGTGCTGCCGCTGGCGAGCAGGCTGCTCGACGTCGTGCGCGCCGAAGGCCTGGCCCCGGACCCGCGCCGGACCCGGGCCCGCGTCGAGCTGGACGGCCTGCTGGAGCCGTCCGGCGTGCGGGTCGTCAGGCCGGGGAGCAGCGGGCGCCGTTGAGGGCGAACGCGGCGGGCGCCGGGTTGCCCCGGCCGGAGGCGCCGTTGAAGCCGAAGCCGACGGTCGCGCCCGGGGCGAGGGTGGCGTTGTAGGAAGCGGCGGTGATGGTGACCCGGTCGCCGGTCTGGCCGAAGTCGCCGTCCCAGCTGTGGGTGACGCGCTGGCCGGCGGTGAACGTCCAGGTCAGCGTCCACGGCGAGCGCGTTTCGCCGCCCTTGTCGGTGACGGTGACGTTCGCGGTGAAGCCGTCGTTCCACTGGTCCGTGACGGAGTAGCGCACGGTGCAGAGCACGGGCTCGGCGGTGGGGGTCGGGGACGGCGGCGCCGAGGAGGTCTGCCGCAGCACGGTGGGGATCGGCGTCGGAGCCGGCTTCGGCACGGGCGTCGTCGAACGCGGGGTCGTCGTCGCGGGGGCGAGCGAGTCGGCCGCCGTCGCCGCCTGCCGTCCCGGCGAGCTTTCGGACGTCACCGCGATGAGCACCAGGCTGCCGAGCACCACCACCGCGCCGCCGGCCGCGAACACCCACCGGATCCGCTGCCCGGCCCGCTGCTGGTGCGCCGCGGCCTCGCGCGCCCGCTGCTCGAGGCGTTCGCGGTAGCCGTCCCCGGTGTCCTCCTCGCGAACCGGCGCGGCTTTGGGCTCGCGGGCGAGCGAGCGCGGGGTCGCCCCGGTCTCCCGGAGCAGCTCGGCGACCGAGATCTCGTCGTCGTCCCGCCGCCGACCCATCCGGAACCTCCCGTTCTGCGGCCCGACCGGCGAATCCTAGGAAGCCGCGGCGACCTTGTAAACCACGTGCACGCGACGTGCACGAGACGGTGATGCCGGGGGAGTTGTCTGGGGTCGTGGCCGGATCACCCGGCCGGTATCCCCAGGAGGTTTCCGATGTCCGAGAAGAAGATCATCGCCGTCGTCGGCGCGACCGGCCAGCAGGGCGGCGGGCTCGCGCGCGCCATCCTCGACGACCCGGAGCGGCGGTTCGCGCTGCGTGCGCTCACCCGCAACCCGGACTCCGAGTCCGCGCGGGCCCTCGCCGCGCGCGGCGCCGAAGTCGTCGCGGCCGACCTCGACGACGAAGCGAGCCTGACGAAGGCGTTCGAAGGCGCGTACGGCGCTTACCTCGTCACGGCGTTCTGGGAGTACAACTCCGTGGAGCGCGAACAGCACCAGGCCCGCGCGATGGCCGCGGCCGCCAAGGCCGCCGGACTGCGGCACGTGATCTGGTCGACCCTGCCCGACACCCGCCTCCACCTGCGTGACGACGACCGCGCGCCGACGCTGCACGGCCGGTACAAGGTCCCGCACTTCGACAGCAAGGCCGAGGCCGAGGCGTTCTTCGCCGAGGCCGGCGTGCCCACGACGTTCCTCTCGACGACGTTCTACTTCGAGGCCTTCCTGGACTTCTTCCGCCCGGTCCGTGACCCCGACGGCGTCGTCGCGCTGCACCTGCCGATGGCCGGCGGCCGGCTGCCGGGCATCGCGGCCGAGGACATCGGGCGCACGGCGTTCGGCGTCCTCGCCCGCGGCCCGGAGCTGGCGGGGGAGACGATCAGCATCTCCGGCGAGAACCTGACCGGCGAGGAGTACGCGGCGGCGTTCGCGAAGCAGCTCGGCACCGACGTCGCGTACCGGCCGATGGACGTCGACCAGCTGCGTGCCTCGGGCGCACCGGGCGCCGACGACCTCGCGAACATGCTCTTCTACTACGCCGAGCACGAAGCCGCGTTCGCCGGCGTGCGCGACCCCGAGGCGGTGCGGCGGCTGAACCCGCGGCTGCAGGACTTCACGACCTGGCTCGCCGACCACCGCGACGCCTTCGGCGAGCTGTGATGGAGTTCGGGATCTTCGGGGTCGGGGACATCGCCACCGACCCCGTGACCGGCCGGGCGCCGACCGAGCACGAGCGGATCGGGCGGATGGTCGAGCTGGCCGTGCGCGCCGAGGAGGCCGGCCTCGACGTCTACGCGACGGGGGAGCACCACAACCCGCCGTTCGTGCCGTCGTCGCCGACCACGCTGCTGGGGTTCATCGCGGCGCGCACGAGCCGGATCACGCTGTCGACGTCGACGACGCTGATCACCACGAACGACCCGGTCAAGATCGCCGAGGACTACGCGATGCTGCAGCACCTCGCCGACGGCCGCCTCGACCTGATGCTCGGGCGCGGCAACACCGGCCCGGTGTACCCGTGGTTCGGCAAGGACATCCGCGACGGCATCGCACTGGCCGTGGAGAACTACGCGCTGCTGCGGCGGCTGTGGCGGGAGGAGGTCGTGGACTGGTCCGGGCGGTTCCGGACGCCGTTGCAGGGCTTCACGGCGACGCCCCGGCCGCTGGACGGGAAGCCGCCGTTCGTCTGGCACGGGTCGATCCGCAGCCCGCAGATCGCCGAACAGGCCGCGTTCTACGGCGACGGTTTCTTCCACAACAACATCTTCTGGCCGGTCGACCACACCAAGCGGATGGTCGCGTTCTACCGGGAGCGGTTCGAGCACCACGGCCACGGCCCGGCCGGCAGCGCGATCGTCGGCCTCGGCGGCCAGGTGTTCATGCGCCGCCGTTCCCAGGACGCGATCGCGGAGTTCCGCCCGTACTTCGACCATTCGCCGATCTACGGCCACGGCCCGTCGCTCGAGGAGACGATGGCCCAGACACCCCTGGCCGTCGGCAGCCCGCAGCAGGTCATCGACCGCACCATGCGCTTCCGCGAGGACTTCGGCGAGTACCGCAGGCAGTTGTTCAACATCGACGGCATGGGCCTGCCCCATTCGGCGGCGCTGGACCAGATCGACCTGCTGGGCGCGGAGGTGGTCCCGGCCCTGCGATCGTCGTCGCGCGCGGCGTGATGCGGGAATACCGGTCCGTCGCCACGGGTTCACCCGGCGTGATGCGGTACGAGCTGCTGGGCCCGGTCCGAGCGTGGCGCGACGACGTCGAGATCGAGCTGGGCCCACCCCAGCAACGAGCGACCCTGGCGGTGCTCCTCCTGCAGGAAGGCACGCCGCTGACCCCGTCCCAGCTGGTGTCGGCCCTGTGGAGCGGCGCCGAGCCCCGGGCGGCGATCGGCATGGTCCGCTCGTACGTGTCCCGCCTGCGCCACGCGGGCGTCCCCATCGAATCCGCGTCCGGCGGCTACGCCCTTGCTGCACCGGCCCTGGACCTGACGGAGTTTCAGCGCCTGCTCGCTTCGGCCCGCTCCTCTGCTTCCTTGAGGGCCGCACTCGCCCTATGGCACGGAACCCCGTTGTCCGGCCTTTCCGGCGCCTACGCGGAGGCGGAGCGAGTGCGGCTGGCGGAGCTGCGCCTGACCGCCCGAGAAGACCTGGCGGCAGCGGACATCGCCGAGGGCCGCCACGCGGAAGCGTCGACGGCCCTGACCGACCTGATCGCCGAGGAGCCGCTGCGCGAGCGTCCCCGCGAGCTGCAGATGCTGGCGCTGTACCGCTCCGGTCGCCAGGCGGAGGCGCTGGCGGTGTTCACCAGCACGCAGCAGCTCCTGGAGTCGGAGCTCGGCCTGTACCCCGGCCCGCAGCTGAAGGAGATGCAACGGCGGATCTTGGCGGCGGACCCGACGTTGACCCCGGTCCAGCCGTCCGGCCCCTCCCAGCTACCACCCCAACTGCCGGAGTTCACGGGCCGCGCCCCGGAGCTGGCGACGCTGGTCGAGGCCCTGAAGCCCATGGATTCGTCGGTCCCGGTCCAAGGCATCGAAGGCCTGGCGGCGATCGGCAAGACAACGCTGGCCGTCCAAGCGGCCCACAAGGTGTCGGGATCTTTCCCGGACGGCCGCCTGTTCGTGGACCTGGCGGCGTCCCCGGACCCGCTGGCGGAGCTGCTACGCGGAATAGGCGTGACGGCGCTGCCCGGTTCGTCCAGCGAGCGCGCGGCTTTGTGGCGAGCCCGGACAACGGGCCTGCGCCTCTTGGTGGTCCTCGACGACGCCCGAAGCGAAGAGGAGATCCGCCCCCTGATCCCAGGCCCAGCCGGCCCGGCGGTGCTCATCACGGCCCGCCAGCGCTTGTACGGCCTGGCGCACACGCAGTGGACCAAACTGGGCGGCTTGAGCCCCTCGGACTCGCTGACGCTGTTGGAGCACCTGCTCGGCCCCTCCCGGCTCGCGGAGGACCCGGCCGCGTCGTTGACCTTGGCGACCCGAACAGCGGGCTTCCCCCAGGTCCTCCAGGCGGTAGCGGCCAGGTTGGCGTCCCGCCCGGCCTGGACGATGTCGGAAGCCCTGGCCCGGTTGGGACGTCCGGCCCCAGGAGCCCCGGTGACACCCCCGGAGTGCTGGGCGATCGAGAAGCCGTACGAGTCGACCCTGTCCCAGCTGACCCCGACCCAAGCCGAGGCGTTCCGATCCCTGGCCTCCCCAACCCCGATCTCGGTCCCCACGGCGGCTTCGATCTTGGGAATACCCCTGAGCGACGCGGCGGTGCTGCTGGAGTCCCTGGTGGACGCCCACTTGCTGGAGCCGTTCGGCACGGACCGCTACCGATACGAGGAGCCGTTGCTGATGTTCGCCCTGGGCCGGCAGGCTGAATCGATGCAGCCTGGCTGAAACCGGGTGATCTTGCCAGAGGGGGCGGGGCGGTGGATGTGCACCCCCCTGAACAAGGGGGAGGGGCGGCCGTATACTCTTTCTTCAGCAGGTCCGAGTGGCGGAATGGCAGACGCGCTAGCTTGAGGTGCTAGTGCCCTTAACGGGCGTGGGGGTTCAAGTCCCCCCTCGGACACACGCACTATTCACCCGCGGAGAGGCCGTCACGTCGACGGCCTCTTTTTCGTGGTCGAACCGCAGGTCAAGCCGCAAGTCTCGGTAGAGCTGCGCCAGCCGGCCCGGCTGACCGTCGGCCAGTGCGGCGCTGACGTTGCCGAGTGAGTCGATCATCGCGTAGATCTCGGCTTCGCCGAGTCCAGCAGGCTCGCCAACCGCCATCAGTTCCGCCTGAGCGGCCGCCCGATCGGCTTGCGCTCGGTTGATGCCCTCGACGACTGCCGACGGGTCCACGCCTGCGGAGATGGCGTTCTGGAACCGCTGCAGCCTGGCTTCCGCGTCCTCCAGTAGCTTTCGTGCTGGCCCGTCATCCGCCGTCTTCGGTGTCGGCTGAGCCTGAACGAGTTGTTCGACGGTCCGCGCGATGTTCTGCCGGTCGAACAGGCCGCCGATCCACTCGTTCAGCGCGTCCCGTAGCGGCTCTTCCTTGAGGTAAATCGTCGGCGGGTGCGTGAGCAGGGCCGGCGAACCTGGCGTAAGTGTCCTGGCTGGGCAGCGGTAATACATGCCGTGCTTCCGTGGGCTGCCCTCCATCTTCCGTCCGCAGGCGGTGCATCGAATGAGTCCGCGGAACAGATACGCGTGCTTGACCGTCCTTCCGGCGCGTTCGGTCTTGCGCGCGGTTCGTAGACCGCCAGCCGCTTTGGCTCGCCGCATCAACTGCGTTTGCGTGAAGTCTTGGACAGACACGATCTCGGGATGTGCAGGCTTGCGGGAACGAACCACCCGATCCGGCTTAGCGCGCCTGAACCGCACGATGTTCCCGGCCGCGACGTCGTCGGGATCAAGCAGCATCTCTTGACGCGCCCACCGCCCGAAGAACGCGAACCCGGTGTAGCGCGGGTTCTCTAGAATCGACCGCACCGTGCTGCCCTGCCAGCCGTCGGCAAGGCGGTGTCGATTCTGGTCCGGCCGCCGCGCCGACGGGCAGGGGATGCCGTCGCGATTCAGCCCGTTCGCAATCGCTCGATCTCCATTGCCGGCGAGGTATTCGGCGAAGATGCGACGCACGACCTCGGCGGCCGACTCGTCGAGGGCGAGCAGACGCAACCGGAATCCCTCTGCTGCCTTTCGCGGGTTTGGATGCGGCCCGCCGTCCACGACGACGTACCCGTACGGTGCCCGGCCGCCCTGGTGACGTCCTTCGTTGACTACCTGCGCGTCCATCGCGGCCCGCACGCGAGCCTGAACGTGCTGCCGTTCCGACTCGCTCATACCGCCAAGCACGCTCATCAGCATCTTGTGCGACGGGTTCCGCGGGTCGAACTTCCCGCCCAACTCCGGCACCCACAGGTCCACGCCGTAGGCGGCGAAGCGCGGCGCAATGAGCGAGAACTGATTCCCGAACCAACACCGGGTGCCCTCGCCGACGACCAGGGCATCCCATCCGCGACGCGGGTTCTTCAGCTGGGCGAGCAACTGCGACGCTTCGGTACGCCGGTCCCACGGCACCGAACGCGACTGCCCGATGTCGAAGAACTCCGCCACGATCTGGCCGCCCAGTGGCTCGACGAACTTCCGCGCGTTCCCGAACTGCCAGCCGCGCGAGGTCTCCGGGTCTTGGTTGTCCTCCGTCGAGCACCGCCCGTAGGCGGCCAAGGCGCCGATCCCTGCGTCTACGGGCTCGGCTACCTCCAGCCCGAGGATTTCGTCTAATTTCGACCACGGGTCGCTGATTTCAGCGGACATCGGTCGCCTCCCTCGCAGGTCCGTCGAGCACCGGTACCTCAGTCAGTTCGATCAGTACGGCCAGCAACGCGCGCGCAGCTGCAGGCGTCAGCTGAGGCAATCCCGCAGGTAGGATAACGCGATAAGCCGGACCTTCCACCCGCGCGCTCATAACGGGTCACCGGTCCCGGTGGGTTCGCCGCCGTCGCGAACCCGCTCTACGGCTCGGCGGATATCAGCGGTCAGGTAGCCGCGCACCTGCCGCGTCTCACCGTCTTCGCTGGTCACGCGATCACGCGTTGGCCGGCACCCCACCTCGCTCATCTGCTGGGAGAACGTCCTCCGGTCCGCGTCCATTGCCTCCAGCAGCTCGGCCGTCGGCACGAAGTCGCGACCGTCGGGGCCGAGGTCGTCACCCAGGTAGGTGACGAGCGATGCAAGCGGTTCGGGCAGCTCGGCCCTCGGTGCGGCCGTGCCCGCGCCGAGAGCGTGCGCGACGGCCGCATGGTCGAGCGTCGGCATGGTGTCCTGGCCGGCCGCGTGCCCGGTGAGCGTCCCCTCGGCCTCGCGCAGAGCGCGCCCCTGCAGGCAGATGGTCTGCCAGTCCTCGTTCGGCATGTAGTACGTCCGGACCGTTATAGCCAGCACGTCGGCGCCGGCTGCCGTGTCGCCGTCCGGTCGTAGGACACCTACGCCCTTGTGCGAAGCCAGCAGTCGCGAGGAGTCGAAGCCGCGGGTGTTCATCTGCTCGCCGAGCACGATGTTCGAGTCGCGCCAGTCCATCACCCGCAGCGCGAACCGCGACCCGAGGACCGCGCGGAGGCCCGACGGGATGGTCTTAGAGTCCGGCCGCTGTGTGGCCAGGACGAGCACGATCCCGGCAGCCGGCCCCTTCTTCGCCAGCCACGTCAGCAACTCGCCGACGTACTCGCCCGCCGTGAGCTTCTTCCCTTGTACGTCAACGGGCGTGCGGTCTTCGAGCGGTACCTGAACCTCGTCGATGAAGATTGCCGTGATCGGCATGTTCAGGGTCTTGTCCCGCGACATCTCCGGCGTCACCTTCGACTCCGGGCACACGATGTCGTCGAGGTCCCGCATGCGCCGGTACCGTCCTTGAACCTCGGCAACTAGCTCGACCAGCCAGTCGACGAGTGCCAGGACGTGCTCGGGTTCGTCACCCGCCATGAAGCGGTGGGCAACCTGAGCGGCCGCGATCCAGTCCTTTCCGGCCTTGAAGTCCGCCACGTAGAGCCGTACCCACGCGTCCAAGATGAGTCCGCTCGCCGCCAGCCGAGCGGCGAACGTCTTACCCTGTCGGGGAATCGCACCGATCAGCAACGACGTCCACACAAGCGGAAGGTCGATCCGCCTGTCTCGTGCGTCGCGTCCGAACGGGACCGCCCGCCACGCGTCCCAGCGCGCCACGCCGAGCAAAGGCGTCTGAAGGGGAGGCCGGGCATATGGGTCCTCATCGGCGACCCACATCGAGATCCGACCGGCGTGCCCGCCGTTGCCGCGCACGCGCTCGACGATGAGCTGAACTTCGTCTACCGCGAGCGCAGACGCCAGCGCATCCCGGTTCTTCACGACGTCCGCGGCCTTGCGCGTGGCCGGCAAGTCCACCGTGACAGCCCATCCGTCGCCAACGCGCGTCGCCCGCTCGACCAAGCGAAGCGTCTCATCCTTACCGATCAGTTTCGCGTCTCGGAACGCGTCCACGAGAACCTGCGGGTCCATCGTCCACGTCAGCGTGCGTGGCCCCGCGAGCGCGGGCTTCCGTCCCGGACTGCCGTCCTTGCGGCGGCCCAGGACCGCGAGCGCCAACGACGCGGCAGCCCCGCCGATCCACAGCGGATCGGCGCCGTACAGCAGATTGACCACGGCGACCACCAACGCCGCGACGGCGACCACGGCGCCGGTGACCTTCCAGCGGAACAACGTGAGTTCGCGGATCTCCGTGAACTTGTCGGCCAGCTTCTCCGACTCCTCGGCGGCCGTCCGGTAGTCGTTGACCTTGACCCACCCGCGCCACGAGCGGACGCCGACCACGATCCCGCGGACGACCGCGCCGACGTACCGGACCGGCGACTTGACCACCCAGACCACGGCATCCTTCGCAGCCTGGATCGCTTGCGGCTTGCTCTTAAGCCACAGGGGCACGCGCGGCGAGTGCTTCCACCACCGAGCGAACTGGCGTCGTACTGTCCGGGCGCGCGGCTGAGGCAGGGTGTCGTCGATCAGTTCGCCATCGAGCACCGGGCCGACATGCTCGACGTCCCCTGAAGCCATCCGGGCGAGCCTGGCACTGCTGTTGACCTCGGCATCCGATTCAGCGGTCATGGCGCACCTCATCCGCAAGCGCGGTGGCCAGCCGAGACGACAACCCGCGCGAGCACCCGGTGACCTCCCGAACCCAGGCCGGCGTCACCTTCACGTCGGGCGTCCAGGCTTGACGCGCCTCGGCGAGGTAGTCGGCGAACAGCCGCCGCGCAGGCCGTTCACGGGCAGGCGGCGGCAGTTCATGAACGTTCGTGGCGTTCACGTGTGCTACCTGAACGGCGTCGGTGAGCTTGTCGCGTAGGTCGGTGACGGCCTCGGCCGCGACGAACACGACCATCGGCGGCACGGAGTGCAGCACCACACCGGCCGGCGATCCGCCCGCCCACGACGACCAGGTGTTCATGACGTACGTGGCCGCCAGCGTGAGCCACTTCGCCGCTCGGACCCACGGTCCGGTGTGGACCTGGTACCGGGCGGTCACCTGTTCCGCTCGCAGGATCGCGAGCAGCACCAGGCACACGGTCGGCTCCAGCAGCCAAGCCGTCAGCCAGGGCAGCGACCCGAAGGCAGCTCCGGCGGCAGCGAACCACTGCACGTTGGCCGTCGTGAACGCCAGGCCGAGGACGATCCCGGCCCAGCACAGCCGGTCGACCTGAGTCCGAATTCGCTCGACTTGCAGCGCGACCACGTCCGGGTGGGTTCGCCAGCGCCGGACGTCTGCCGCTTCAGCGGCGTCCTTCGCGAGCTGCTGAGCGCGGGGGAGCTGTTCACTCATCGGCGACCACCGCCCCGGCGCGTGGTGTCCAGCGACGTCACGGTGAGAGCGCGCGTCAGGACGTAAGCCGCGACCAGGTCCGGCGCGCCGAGCACCACGAGCAGCGTCGGGTTCCCCGGGTGCGTAATCACGGGCCACTGGACGCCGACGAACGCCGAGCCTGTGAACAGCACCCGCCCGGCGAGCGAAACCACTCGGGCGCCGGCTCGCGCGGTCTCGGCAGCACGGCGCGCCTTGCGTGCGCCGAACCGCCATACCGTGAACAGGGCAAACAGCACCGCGAGGCCGGCGAGAATCTGCGTAGGCGACAGGGTGAGCGTCATCGCGCCTCACCACCCCGACGCTGCAGCCAGACGGGGTGCAGGGCCCGCCGGTCGGTGTCCGGCAGCGCGCCCCACACGCCGAGCGTGTCCGGCCCGGCGGTGCGCAGGTCGAGTTCAAGGCACTCATCGATCACCGGGCAGCCGGCACAGAGCCGCGAGGCCAACTCCCTATCCGGCGGATCGTCCCCGGTCAGCTCGGGCAGCTCAGCCGGCTCGAACGCCCAGAAGCACAGGCCGTCCCTGGCCACCACATTCGTCAGCACGTCATCGGGCACAGCGGCATACCGGTCGAGCCGAGCAGCGATGGCCGCGTAGTCGTGATCGCTCATGGGGCACCACTGCCGAGCGCCCGCCGCAGCTCGGCGGCCGGGATGACGACCCGGGAGCGGCGCCGCACTGCGCGCAGCTCGCCGACCCGGATAGCGCGATGGATGGAGTTGAGGTCGACACCGAGAAGCCACGCGGCGTCGGCTGGTGAGTAGAACGCCGGGCCACCGGCGTCAGGAAGTTTCTTCTGCATTTTTGAAGTCCCTAAAGTCGGCACGCTGATTTGAGCGCGAAATATGGGCTGATTTAGTCGCACGAAGGCATGAGAATGGTCCGAATGCGCGACGCGGTGTGGATCTCGGCGCCGTCGAATCCGTCAAGCGCTAATGTCGGCGCTGAGGCGGACCACGGAGGAATGGGTGTCGGAAGACTGGGCGGCGGTCGCGAAGGCCATCAACGAGCGCGTACACGAGCTCGGGTGGAAACAACGCGAGCTGGCCGAGCGCTCGCAGGTCTCCCAGGCGATCGTCCGCGAGATCCAGAACCACACCGTCGAGCGCAAGCGCAGTGACCGGACGTTGGAAGCGCTGGCCGTGGCGCTCGGCCTGCACCCGCAACACCTGCTCGCCGTGCTGCACGGCCGCATCCCGCCGGCCCTGGGGCAGCCCCGCGAGAACATGGAAGACGCCGTGTCGGCACGCCTCGCCGCGATCGAACAGCGGCTGACGTCGATCACCGAGCAACTGGCCGATCTCACCGAGCTGCTTCGCCGCGATGGGAAGCCCCACGCCTAGCGCGAGTCCTTTGTGGTGGGCGGCCGACTCGGCAGCCCGCCGGTGTTTCTTGTCGTGTGTCATGCCACTAAGAAACGGCATTTCCGCGCAGACCGGCAGCTGGCAGCGGATGACAAGCCCCGTGTTATCTCTTGTTATTTACGCAGCTCAAGGCGCTTATATGGCGGTCACGTCATGACCTCGACAACTGCTTTGCAAGCGGCCCGCAACGCGCTCGGCTGGAGCCAGGAAAGGCTCGCACGCGCAATCAACGCGCGAGCAGCGGCCCACGGATTGCCGGAGCGTTCGGTCCCGAGCCGAAAGACGGATATCTCCCGGTGGGAGAACGGGCACGTGATGCCTGAGCCGCCGATGCGCGCGGTCCTACGCGAGATCTACGGCCGTACCGATGACGACCTCGGGTTCCCGTCCGGCGACTTCGTCGGCCCGTCCGGTGACGAACTCGCCGAGCGGCTGATCATCGCTCGCCGGGTAGACGAGCAGACGATCGAGCTGTTCCGCGAGGAGGTGATCAGCGTCCGCCACGCCGACCGCCGGTTCGGCTCGGCGGCCCGGCTCGAACGGCTCCGCGGACAGATCACCGAGGTAGAGGGCCTGCTCAGGCACACAATCTTGCGCCGCGACCGTGCACCGTTGGCAAGCGTGCTCGTCGAGGCATCGACGCTGGCCGGCTGGAATTCGCTCGACATCGGCGCGCTAGACCAAGCGTGGACGCACTACGAGCGTGCGAAGTACGCCGCGATGGAGTCCGGCTCGGCCGCCCTGCTCGCCCACGCCACCGCCGAACAGGCATTCGTCCTTATCGACGTGGGCAACGTTGACGACGCGCTCGCCCTGTTCGCGGAAGCGCGCTCGATTGGCGAACGGGCTCCAGAGCTATTGCGAGCCTGGCTCGCAGCCGCCGAGGGGGAGGGGCACGCGATCGCTGGCCACCGAGACGAAGCGCTCCGCTCGTTCGATGAGGCCGACGCTTTCTTGCCGAACGAGGTCGTGCACCCCGAACTCCCGTTCGTCTTCCTCGGCGGCAGTCACCTCGACCGCTGGCGCGGAAACGCCCTCGTCCACCTCGGAGCGCCGGAAGCGATCGAGCACCTCGAGCGCGTGGTCGACGGTATCGGGTCGACTTCGTTCGTCCGGGCCGGCGCCGCGGTGTACGTGGATCTCGCCCTGGCGTACGGCGCGGCTGGTGACCGAGAGGCCGCCAGGACCTACGCGCTGCAGGCCCGGCGAGTCATCTCCCAAGTTGGTTCGGTGCGGTTGCGCCGTCGGCTCGAACGGCTCGTACTGCCAGGGTCACGCCCGGCGTGAGTTGAGGTAGTAGAGCAGGGACACCAGCGTGCCGGAGCCGAGCAGTTCCTGACGCTGCGCAAGCTCGTTGACCCGCGACAACGGCACCCACTCAACCCGGCCGACCTCTTCGGTGTCGGTCGGATCGCCGACGTGCTCGGCCTGACGCCACAGGTAGACGTCGACCGGCGCGGTGACCTGCCCGGGAAGCGGCTCGAAGCTCACCAGGTGCTCCGGCTCGCCGACTGGCTGCCAGCCGGACTCCTCGGCAGCCTCGCGCGCGGCGGTTCCGGCTGAGTCGTCGCCGTCGTCGACCATGCCGCCCAGCAGTTCGAAGCCCCATTGCTCGGTGGCGAACCGGTAGCGCCACAGCATCAGCGCCTCATCCTGGTCGTTCACGATCAGCGCTATGGCGATCCTGGCCAGGTGGACCACGTGGTAGTCCCAGCGTTCGCCGTTCGGCGCCTCGACGTCGGTCAACCCGACCTTGACCCACCGGTTGTCGTAGACCAGCCGCTCACCGAACGTCTTCCACGACCCATGTTCGTCAGCCACGCCGCGAGCCTACGGGCTGGCGGCTGCCGCTCGTACCGCCCTTCAGTTCGCTTGCCCGACGAGCCGCGCGATCCGACGTTGCTGCCGGACAGAACCGATTTCGACGGCCAGCGCCCGAGCGCGCCGAGCGTGCGCGCGTCCCTCGACGCGCTCGCCCATCGCGAAGAACGCCGTCGCCAGGTCGACTCGCAACGCCGTCTCCGCGCGCGTGAACGTCGGATCGAGACGGCTCAACGCGGCGGAGAGCACCTCAACGGCGTCCGGCTCGCCGATCCGGGCGAGCGCGTGCCCCCGCCACCGCGCCAGATGGACAGGATCGAGCACGACGTAAGGACCGTCCACCGCGGACACGTCGGCTGGCAGCAACCCCGCGGCGCGGTCAAAGGCACGCATGCTCGCCGAGCGCTGCCCGTCCGCGGCGAGGGCTTCGCCGTGTGCAGCGGCGAGCCACGACCTGAGCAGGCGGCCGGCGACGCGCTGAGCCCGCCGCTCGGTGGCGCCCAACAGCTCGACGGCCGATGCCGTCTCGTCGACGTCAAGCAGCACGAATGCCTGTTCAGCGGCTGTGTGCACCTCGAATGCCGCGTCACCGGACTCGCGGGCGGCCGCTTTGGCTCGTTCGTAGAATTGCCAGGAGTCGCCGACGAACCCCATGTCGAGCTGCTGCCAGCCGGCGAGTGTGCCGAATTCGGCGAGCAGGGCGCCGAGCTGGCTCCGAACCACCGGAGTCAGGCTGTGCGAGCGGAGGCGCGTGATCTGCCGTACCTTCGTGGACACCTCTTCGTGCGCCGTCGAGGCGCCCAGCTGCCGGTCAAGACGACGCACCGCGGTCAACTGGTCTTGAAGCAAGGCCAGGACGTCGGCGTTCACACGGCGAGCAGCGCTGAGCCGCTGCCGCAACTCCTCTTCACCCGCCTCGACCGGCCCGCGGACGACGTCAGGGGACGCCAGCAGGTCGTCAATCGAGAGGCCGAGCATCCTTTCGAGCAGGCGGGCAGTCGCGGGCCGCGGACGCCCGACCGGAGACCCGTCCGGCTTGCGTCCCGCGATCAGGCGCTGGAGGTGTCGCACGCTCAGCGTGCCGGGTTCGCCGAAGGTGCGCGCGAAGCGCTCGGCATCCTCGACGAACTCGGCGAGCGTCTGACTCCGCTCTCGGAGCTTCAGCTCCAGAATGGTGCGCGGCAGCTCGCCGGTCCCGTCCTCCGCCGCCATCACTGCCCCTCCTGACGTGCCGCCAGCGGTATGTCCTCGCTAAGTCGTCCGCGCGACCTGGCGCCTATATGAGCGCGCAAGTCAGGCTGATTTCAGATCTTACAACTCGTAGTGGCTGGTCAGCCGGTAGGTAGCGGAGGGGTACGTGAGCGACGTAGTACGGCAGGGGAGGGCCGCCGGACTGTACGTGAGTTGGCACCGGAGCGAGGTCGACGACCGCGATCACGCAGTGACCGACGAGGAGTTCTCCCGAGGTCGGCGCGACGCGCTCGGCCAGTACGAGGGACTGTGCGGACACGTGGTGCTGCCGACGTCGATGCTCGTCGCGCCCGGCCGGCCGTGCGTCCGCTGCCGGGCGTTCTTGGCAGCTCGGACCACGCTTCCGGCAGTCGAACGGCGCCTGCACCCACCGCGGCATCGCAAGCCGTCGCGCTGGCGTCGCCTCTTCCAGCACGTCCCGGAGGTCAACGTGCCTGAACAGGTCCAGTCGCACAGCGCCCGCACTTCTCGCGCTCGCGGGTCCCAGACTCCGGCGGGGGCGGGTAGCGCCCCGATCGCGCCCGTCCTCGCCGGACGCCACGAACTGCGGAGCGAGCGATGACGACCAGGTTGATCATCGCGCGCCCGGTACCCGGCACGGTGGGCGAGACTCGCCGCGTGGTCCACCTGTTCCCGCTGCCGGCCGACGCCGCCATGCCGGAGCGCCTGACCGCGTACTGCGACGCCACGTTCGGCCCCGGCGAACTGGAGCTGCTGGAACGCCCGCTCGGGATGCCGTGCTTGGTCTGCCTCCAGCGCTCACCGCGCCCCACAGGCGAACTTCCGGCGGCCGAGTCGTGACGCCACCAGTGCGGTCCGTTCTGCCGACGTTTCAGCAGGAGCTCGACCCGCTACTGCTCATGCCAGTCCGCCTGTTCATTGCGTGCTTACTCGCCGACGGTGAGTGGAGCGACGACTTCGCCGTTCGGAGCGCTCTGCAGCTTTCTGAACGACCCTTCGTGACGCATGTCGAGTGCCTGCGGGCGGCGGGTTACCTGGAGGTCCGCACCCAAGGGGACCGTAAGAAGCTCCGCTTGACGCCTCTCGGCGGGGATAGGTTCGCCGAGCACGTCGGCGCGCTGAGCCGGGTCACGTTCGCCGCTGTCAAACTCCTCCCAACCACGCGCCGCCCCCGGGACGACGTCGAGCTGTGACGGGCAAGAGCGGCGTCTCGAACGCTGGCCTTCAGGCCGGTTTGAGGCCAGTCGTGACGGCCGTCGCGACGGCCGTCACCGCCGTCACCAACGCCATTTCCGCAGGCTGGCCGAATTGCCGAGTCGTCACGCCAGATGGTGACACGACAGCTGCCCTGGACGGCATGTGACGGCCGACATACTCCAGTACGTCCGCGGTGGCCTCTGTCAGATGCTCATCGAGACTGAGACGGTTCGCGACGAAGAGGTGCACTCCAGGCTGCATCGACTCGCGTCGAGATCAAACTTCGGATTCGATCAGGTAAACCAGACGGCTGGCGCCCGCGTCAGACACTGCGGTCTGGGTTGAAGGAGGCGTGCGAATGGGCAACAAACCAGTGAGCGGCAGTTGGACAGCTGGCAACGCCAACGACGACTCGGTGAGCACGCGCGGCTGGCTGGTGGGGCACTTCATCGACTCATCGGGAGGCGTCCGTGTCACCGAGGACGTCGAGGTGAAGTGGGCGCATCACCCTGCAGGCGACAAGCGCCCGGCGTGGACGTCGGGCGACCAGCGCACCACCCTCGTAATCCTGATCGCTGGCGAGTTTCGCGTGGACGTCACAGGCGGTAGCAGGACGTTGAGCCGTCAGGGAGACTACATAATGTGGAAACCAGGAAACAACCATTCCTGGGAAGCTTTGACAGATTCCGTCGTTCTGACCGTGCGTTGGCCCTCGGGGAAAAGACTCGATTCGACGTCGACAGCTACTTGACCCGAGTGCTGTTCGTCAAGTGTCAAAGATAGACGGAAAAGAAGCCTGTTCCATCACCTATTTTTGGCCCGTCTCCCGCATGTCTGAGTACGCCCGCGCTCTGGCAAGCGTCTCTGACGCAAGGTTAAACTGCTTGGTCAGGGCATATAGTCTCGACATATTAGTCAGAACCATATGCATTCCTGTAAAAGACTCAAACTCCTGGAATGTTTTCAGTGCAGTCTTGTACTGCCCAAGTGCTTCTGCGTATCGTCCCTGCTGTGAGTATAGGTTACCGAGATTAATGAGCATCATTGCGCCATTGTATGCGTCATTGACATCCTTCGCAGCCTGGATGGATTCAAGGATGAATTTCTCGGCTTCGATCCAGCTCCCTGTCTGGCTCAATGCTGTTCCAAGCTGGCCAAGTGTGGACGCTTCTGCCTGGCGATCTTCGTTTACCTGGTGATATTCGAGTGCGTTCCTAAAGTATGGAATAGATGCCTTTGGCTGACCGGACTCGCGTAGGGCTATCCCAATATTGGTAAGAATGTACCCGGTGCTTCCGTATGTTCCATGCTTCTCGACAAGCTTCAATGCCCGCTTAAGAGGGCCAATACTCAAAAACGCGTCGCCGCGCTGCCTTATTGATTCACTCAGTCCGGTAAGCAGCCTGATCTCATGGTCTGGTGTATCGCAGGTTCGGGCGATTCGAAGACCTCTGGTGAACGTTCTAATTGCTTGGTCGTACCTTTGCAGCGAGTTCTCGGTGAGGCCAACATTGTTCAGCGCTGCAGCCAACTTGTCCGAGTCGTTGAGTTGCTCAGCTGTCGACACGGCAAGATTTGAGGTATACAAGCGCAACGCATGATTATTCTTGGCTGAGAGAACGGAGCCCGTCGAGATGGCGAGCGTCCAAGACGTCGTCAGACGTGACATCTTCGATGCTAGATGTATGCAAGAGACGACTGTGGAGATCTCATGCTCAAGCCAGTCGTTTGCGGCCTGCCTGGTTTCGAAATGCGTATCCTTAGAGTGCCATTCCGCGGCCGCGACTGCAGTCTCTTCATAGTAATCGAGAAGTCGATTATTTGCGTCGTTGACGGCGCTCTGATCATCTACTTCTGAGAGCTTATCGGCCGAGTAAATTCGCACTAGGTCGTGTAACCGCCATCGATCACTCGTGGCGCCGGGCTCGAATAGATGTGCGTGCTGCAGGGCGCGAACTAGTCGGCGAGTCGTGATAGAGCGACGCGCAATGAGAGAAGAAAGAGACGCCAGTGAAAGCTCCTCGCCAGGATGTAGAGATGCAAATCGCAGTAGTCGTGCAGTTTCTTCATCGAGTCGGATGTAGGAAGCTGTCAGTGCGGCATTAACCATGAGATCGTGATACTGGAGAGTCTCGAGGCGATCAGCCTCGGAAGAAAGCTCATCTGAGAGTTCGCTCGGAGAAAGGCCGGGGTCTGAGAGGAGGATAGCCGACGCTATCTGTAGTGCTAAAGGTAGCTCGCCGCATAGCCGAGCAAGGCGACGGAATTCGCCCTCGTCTCGATCTGGATGATCTTTGGCTCGTTCGGCAGATAGCTGCATCAGCATGTGACAAGCTTCAGCGTTCTCTAATTTGTTGATTCGGAGGGCTAAACAGTTCGGCAACCGACCTTCAAATGCCGATCTCGAAGTAATAATCACCCTGTGTTCACCTGCGCGAGGTAACAGGGGCTCGATCTGACTTACGTCAGATACATTGTCGAATACGAACAGAATCCTGGTGCCGGATCGAGCTTTGGTCTCAAGTACCTCGTGGTATTTCAAGACCATAGAACTTGGTTCAAGGTTCGTTTCGTGTTCACCTAAGGCGTAGATTATTCCAGGAATTACTGAGCTGGGTTGTACTGCCTCTGATACATCTAACGTATACCCGCGAAAATCTACAAAAACTGAACTTCCGACGAAGTGGCCCCGGTCCACGGCGTCGTTTGCGGCGCGGTTTGCAAGTGCCGTTTTTCCTGTGCCCGCTAAACCTGAGATCAGGCTGATCTTGGGACTATTAGCTTGAGTTCCGGTCAAAAAGTTTTCAAGTATCGAGATGTCGCTATCGCGTCCGAACAATCTCGTAGAGGCTCCCCTCTCAGAATGGGGAGAAATCCTCCTTGCTAAGAGCAGGTCCTGAGAGATCGCTGCGACTCTAGGGCTTGCTGCGGAACTAGCACTAGGAATGTCTAGGAATTGCTCACGCACTGCATGCATGGCGGGAGCATCAAGGATGGCAACGATTCGCTCAAGGTGTAGTAGTTCAAGTTTCTTATCGACTGATTCTGCTAGCGATTCTCTCTCTTTTAGGGTGATTTCCTGATTCGTGACAAAAACTAGTCCTACCGCGTTGTGTTGTTGCACGCCAGCGTAGTCGGCAAGCAGTTTTGCTTTGATATCCGAAAAGCTTCTCTGCCCTCGCGGGAAGTAAACGGCCATGATCCACGATTCACCGTTGCGCTTCGCATGTGCGTCACGCTTGCCGTCGGGGCCTCCAAGCGGGTGGCTAGGGTCGATGTCCGTGAACATCTGGCTGAGCAGAACCTGCGCGGCGAGCCGCTCTGATCGCGCTTGGCCGTTGGTCCATTCGCGCAGGCGATGCCAGGTCTCGTCCCATCTGAGCGACATATGGCCATCCTACCTCATATGAAACAGGAGCAACTAGTTCTTACGCAGGTTAGCTTTTATGCTCCTAATTGCGTCCGACTTGACCGCATGCAAGGTCTTGCATGCGGTCATCATTCGGGGCTCGACCATGCAGAATCTCGAAGTAGTCTTGCCACTGCCTCCGGGCTCGTTCGAGGAGACCTGCCCAGTCGACAACGTCGAAGCCCTCACGTCTCATCGATGCGAGCTTTCCTGCGAAGCCTTTAGGATTTTCTAGGCGGTCAGCGACCATAAGTCCTGAAACGTCTCGAAAATCACCTCGACGACGCGCGGTAACGACGTCGCGCAAGGAATAAACATAGCGCTCAAATCGATAGATATGATCCCAATCTGCGGTCACTCCTGGCCGCATGAATTCGACTACCAGCAACTGCGATCCGGCGCGCAAGGCTAGGTCGATTCGTGCTTTCCAGTCTGTATTCCCATCAAGGAGCTCTGCGCCGAGTTCCTTCATGAGCCCCGACACGCTGCGTTCGACTTTAAAAGTGTCCCATTCGGGCGATATCAGCCACGGATTTTCGGCAATGTAGTCGCGTACGGCTAACTCAAGCTCTTTATTCTCGATCCGTTTCTCAAGGCCCTGGATTAGATTCAGCTGCGCACGAACTCGCTCGGCGGCATGGAGCGCGCTCATGACCTCGGATTCTGCTAGGATCTTAACTAATGCTTCCGCATCGAGCTCGCCGGCATCCGCCAGGTCGCCAATGAGGTCGTTGAGCCGGCCCTTTTCCCATGCGCCTAGGATCGCGTTGGCGATGTCGGTGAAGTTCTGATCAGAAAGCACAGAAATGCGAGCCATCGACTTGAGTGCGCGCTCAACAATGGATCGCTCTCGTCTTTCAAGTTTGTCTAGACGAGGTGTGAACGGCGCAATCTTGTCGTTCATGGCTCGCACTTTAGCCTCGGTGCGCGCTTCTTGCCAGATTCGCAGGAGGGACTTTACTTTCTCTTGTCCCCAGTGAAGTAATGGTGTCGAGGTGTCGGAATCCCAGTTAATTCGCTGCCGTTCTGTCGAGATTAGGTCTTTGGGCTGGTCGTCAATGAAGTCTGCCTCGACGCGGCCTGACAGATAACTCAATCCTTGTTGGCCGCCGACGCTACTTGCAAGGTTGAAATTGAACGGACGTTGCGCAAGCTTTCGGCGACTAAATATCGAGATTCCTACGAGCTCCTCATCGTTGATGGTGTCGCGATAGAAAACAAACCGCCATCGGATCTTGTGACCGTTCGAGAGCCTTTCGATTCCCCAGCCGTCCTCGATCTCGATGTTCTCGGGCCTGCGCTTATCGCTATAGTCGGACGGAAAATCGAACTCAATATTTTCGACATCGTCATGCTGGCTGATAGGTTCGCCATTGACTAAGACGTCGAACTCATCCGAGCGTTCGAGCAGGAGAAAACGTCTTGCCATACTACGCCGAAAAGCGTCAATGTTTGACTTCTGTTTCATCGTTAGAGATTGCAGTGTTATCTTGGTGCCATGCAGAGCTTTCCGACTTTCGTCGGGTTCGAGATATTCGATTACATCGACGTCCATCGGCTTGCGCCCGGCATACTTGTCTCCGCCGGTAAGCTGTTCGACGTCCAGCTGGAATACTGTCTTCTCGCCTGTTTCTGAACTAACCGTTTCAACCGTTACTAGCTCTGCGATGCCGAAGCCTGCAAACTTGCCGATTCCCTTCCTCCCCATCACGGGACGACCTAGCCTCGTTTGCTCTGATCGTCGATCTTTGCGGCGGTTGTAGCCGACGGCTAAGTAGCGGTCCTGGCACTGCGTGAACGTCATTCCTTCGCCGTTGTCGGATATGGTAAGCTTCGCATCTTCGCGAAGTCGATCAGGAAGTTCGACTTCAACCTTGCTCGAATCGGCATCCCAGGCGTTAGAGATCAACTCGGCGATAGCGGCGACAGGTGATTGATACATGTCAATACCTAAATGCTCGATCACTCGACCGTGAAATTCGATCTTCAGTCTCCGCTTATCTGTTGTCATTTTCAGCCTTTCACTGTGGTATGTTTGAGGTTTCGCCAAGTATTGGAGTAGATCTTAACGGTGCACTTTGTTTGTCGCTGCTTGCGATGGATGTGCCATGTTTTCTTGCGAGCCACGGTGACTCGCTGCTGTGATAGAGCTCAATCGCAAGATGTGCCTGCTGCCAGCCTGGGCGTGATGGGGCTTCACTGCAGCGGAACCCGCACTGGTTTCGGTTCGTCGAACTCGTCGCACATGACTAATAGTCGCCCGGGTAGTGGCAGTGCGTCGGCAGTGGCGATGCCGAACTCGTAAGCTGAGCCGATGTCGAGTCGGATCCGCTCCGGCCGGCTTTGAATCTGTGCGTATGATTCGTCCCGGTCGGAGAAGTGTACGGCGGTTGCATCCTTGTCGCCGACATTGACGATCCTATACAACGCGTTACTTACGTGTTCGACCTTGAAGGCTGGCAAGCGTTCTCGATCAGCCTTCCGGCGAGCCGCTTCGATCTCTCTACGGCCCTGCCGGCGGTCCAGTGCGCTGTTCAGCCGTCCGAAGCCGAAGCCGACGCTTCCGCCGAGGAAAGCCGTGAATATAGGAAGCGTGACCTGTAGCCAGACTGGCATCGTGCGTCCTCAAGCCCGTAGTGCCGCCACTCCAGAGCGTGGTTGCGCTGGCTCGCACGGAAAGTGCTGGCTAATCCCAACCTCGCTCGCAGCGGTGACAGGCATAGACCTGGTCAGTCGCCAGCTGCACTGGAGTGCTGGCGAAGTCGCGTACTTGTTCATGTCGTATAGATCGCTTCTGCACGCTAAGTACGCAACATGCGCCGACGATGGTGACCCAACCGTGATCATGCGCGTGGCTGTGCCCGAGTCGCTGGTTGGGGGTGGGCGAGCTTGGTGGGGCGATCGTCGGACGCTGAGCTAGGTGCAGGGGTCCTAACAATCAGATTCGTCGTCCGGTCGACCGCGTCGCTATTGGCTCCGCGAGGCGGGCAATGGGAGGTGGGTGGATAGTGTGCAGGTCGCCCCTCGGACACTTACCATAACCCCACACGTGCGGATCGAGATTTACCTCGATCCGCACGTGTCGTTGACCGGGGTGGTAGGTGGCCTGCAGCTGTAGCTGGCGGTAGACCTCCCGTTTACGGACGGGGTCGGCCGCAGCCAGCACCTTCCTGATGTCACCGAGCCGCTCGACGAGTTCGCGGATCTGGTCCTTGGTCAACCGCTCCTGCTTCGGCTTCACGCTGACACGCGCTTTGGCTTCAGCTCGTCGCGCCTGCGTCTCGGCAATCCATCCAGTGACCAGCTGGACGTCGGCTCCGGCTTCGAGCGCCGCGCGGTGCCGCTCCAGCGCCCGATCGCATTCCGCGATGAGCTTCTCGGCAGCTGCAGCGGCGGGATCAACGTCGAGATCAGGCTGCGCGGCGTAGAGAGCGTCGATGGTGTCGTGGAGCCGGTGCGGGGCGAAGCTGGTCGCGAGCCAGTCGTCGATGGGGCCGAGAAGGTCACGCTCGGCGAGGTAGACGTTGCGCGGGTGCTCGGTCTTGTTCGCCAACCCGTATTCGGTGGGGTAGCGGCAGCGGTAGAACGGCCGTTCGTGGTTGCGCTGGCCCTGCATCCGGCGGCTGCAAACCCCGCAGTGCAACAGACCGCTGAGAACGTAGGGATGGCGGGTCCGGGTCCGTTCCCGGGTCTTGCGGCCCGCACCCTTGGCTGCTGCGATCTCCTGAGCGCGCTGGAAGGTCTCGACGTCGATGATCGGTTCGTGGACGATCTGCTCGGAGAAAATCCACTTGCCCCGGGCGTTCCAGCGCATCTTGGTTTCGTGACCGAGCCCGACGTCTTCGACGTCGATGAGGACCTCCTCTTTGCGTTGCTAGTTCCAGACCTGCCGCCCGGTGTAGCGGGGGTTGGTGAGGATGACGCCGACGGCGTCTTTGGCCGAGGCGACGCCGGTGCGGTGCCGGTTGCGGGCGGGATCGTCCATCGAGGGGGAGAGGATGCCGTCGCGGGCCGGTGCCTTCCGCACCTCGCCGAAGAGGACGTCGTCGGTGAAGTGCACCAGCGCGGACGCGAAGTCGCCGGACATCTTTTCCGCGCCGGACGGCTCGGGCCGGAACGGTCGACGTCGGCGTCATCGTCGAGTTCTTCGCCGTCTGGTCTGTCTGATTCCGTTGGCTTTGCTTGCCGGGTGGAGTTGGCAGCGTGGAACGGCGAAGCAGCCCGCTGGGGGCGTGGCGGGGTAGAATCTCAGCGCTTCACGGCTCCGGATCCGGAACAGCCACCTGCGGTGCGGAGCGTAGATGCTCGGAAAACAACCCGTCGACGCCGTCTTGACCGACGATCACGCCAGCACGCGCTGGGCCGGCGGAAAGCACGGCATCTTCCCAGCGCTGCAACACCAGCGCCGCCGCCATCACCACCCCAGGCGTGAGCAACGGCACGAAAAGCCACCCTAAGCCCGCCATGCGACACACACCCCGCGAAGTCGACGACTCATCGCTTCGGTCATGATCTTGACCATTCAGCCCTCCGAACCTTCGGCCACCTAACCGGTGGCGCCGCCGGGGGCTGGGGCGGTGCACTCGTGAACTACACGACCTGCTGACGATAGACCGCGCCGGCCGAAAAGTATCTGTCAGATCGGGTCCTCTCCGCCACCGAAGAGGAAACTCGGTGCGACTATCCCGTTGCGGCGTGGTTGTTGTCCTGGGTCACCGTCGCAGGGACCAGCCCGTTCGACCGTCCCACGATCGGCTGGGAGATTCCTTTCTTGACAGACTCGAGGATAGCCATGCCCTGCCCGACCAGGCCGGCGGCGATCTCCCCGAGACCGTCACTTCCATTGAGGACGGTGACGTGCGCCCCGCTGAGGCCCTGCGCGGCTTCACGGACGATCTGCGGGAGCTGCTCGATGACCAACCGGTCGAGGGCCACCCGGTCGTGCGACGCGGCCGCCGCCGCCTTGACCTCCATCGCTTCGGCGTCGGCGCGCGCCATCACCCGCACCTGCTCTGCTTGGGCTTCGGCGGGCTTCACGATCTCCGCGACCAGCTGCTGCTGACGCAGCAGCGCCTCGCGCTGGGCCAGCTCGGTCCGCGCGTGGATCACTTCACGCTGCGCCGTGGCCTGGGCCAGCGGGCCCGCTTGGGCGGCTTCGGCCTGGGCCTTGTCGACCTCGGCCTTGTACTGGGCCTGCACCACCGACGTCTGGCGTGCGTATTCCGCCTGCCGCCGCTGCGACTCCTGGGCGGCCTCGGCCGAGGCCTGGTCGGCGCGGGCCTGGGCGATCTGGGCCTCACGCTGGATCGCGGCGTTGTGCGGCGCGGCCATCGCGGCGATGTAGCCGAGCTTCATGTCGTCGATCGACTGGATCTGCAGCGAATCGATCGTCAACCCGATCTTCGCCATCTCCGCGGCCGACCCGTCGAGCACTTCGGTGGCGAGCTTTTGCCGTTCGGTGACGATTTCCTCGACGGTCATCGACCCGATGATCGAGCGCAGGTGCCCGGCGAAGATCCGCCCGGTCAAGACCGACATCTGGCCCTGGTCGGACAGGAAACGCTGGCCCGCGTTGACGATGCTTTCGGTGTCGTTGCCGACCTTGAACGCGATGACCGCGCGGACGTTGAGGGTGATGGCCTGCTTGGTCACGCAGGTCTCGGACACTTCCGATTCGGCCATGCTCAAGGTCAGGAACCGGACCTTGCGGAAGAACGGCATGACGAACGCGCCGTGCCCGGTGACCACCCGGAACGGTGTTTCGCCCACGCCGCTGCGCTTGCCGCCGGAGATGAGCATCGCTTCGTCGGGCGCGGGTACTCGGTAACCGAACATGATCGTTTTCCTAGCTGTCGGTGAAGGGGTCGGACCAGGCGACGACGTCGACGGCGCGGTGTGCGCGGGATTCGACGACCAGGACGGTCGCGCCCTTCGGGAGCGACTCGTCGGAGTAGGCCCGGTAGGTTTCGGTGCCCCCGCGGATCCTGAGCAGGACCTCGCCGGGACCGGCCGATCCGCGGGTGCCGGTGAGCAGGACGCCGATGCGGCCCAGCGGGGACGGATCGGCGGTCATCGGTCAGCGCGGTCCGCCGGCGAGCGCCGCGCGGGCGTGGTCGGCGTGCGCGGTCTCGACGAGCACGTCGAACCGGGTGGGCACGGTGGCGCTGCGGGAGGTGAAGTCGCGGCGTCCGCGGGTCATGCCGTAGCCGATCACGGCGAACACCGCGCCGAACACGAGACCCCAGCCGATGCCCCAGCTCAGCGCCCGCAGCAAGGTCGTGTCCGCGACGATGCTCAGCAGCAGGCCGACGAAGAGCCCGAACCACGCACCGCTGGCCATGCCGGCCACCAGCGCACGCGCCCAGGTGAGCGGCCCGGTGACCTGCTCGACGAGCCGCAGGTCGGTTCCGACGATCTGGGTGGTCTCCAGCTCGAAACGCGCCTTGGCGAGCTGTTCCACCACGCTTTGCGCCTCGGCGTAGGTGGGGTAGGAACCGAGCGAGACGCGTTCGATCGCGGGGGGCGCGGGAAATCGGTGCGAGCGGGTCCAGCCGGATGTCGTGTTCACGATGTCTACCTTCTCGGCGCGGTAGAGGACGGTGCGCCTGTGGGTAGCTTCGTCCGCGTGACGTGCGCGGCTCCAGTCGCCGAAGTCCTCGATCGAGGAGCACTTCGGCACATCGGCTCCGACGTCACTCGCGGCGGCTCGCTCGCCGGCGGAGGTTCCGGCAGTGCCGAAACCGATCAGGATCCGGTCGCTGTCGTCGCCTCCTCGTCAGGGCCGCGTTGACCGCGGTTTCCCAGCCGATCCCCGCAGCTCAGGCGTTGCGGATCGCCTCGATGAGCGTGATCGTCGTGCCCGCCAGGGTGCCGTCCCCGCGGCGGGCGACACCGCCGGCCACCGTGAACTCGACCGCGCTCATGCGGTAGGTCCCGTCCGGGCAGCCGCCCGCGGCCAGATCGTCGGTGACCAGGACGACCCGGCCACTCGCGGCGCGGAAAGCGAGCCGGATGGCCTCGGGGGAGAGGTGGCGGGGATCGGCGTTCACCCCGACGTCGTCTCGGGGCAGTGCCGCGCCCACGATGCCCGGGTCGCGGTGGGTGAACGGCCGCATGGCGTCGAAGAGGTGGGTGACCAGCCGGGCGCCCCGGTCGAACGCGGCATCCGCCTCGGACCAGGAACGTGACCAGGTCCAGCCCCTGGCAGTTCGGGCGCCAGCGTCACCTGGGTGACCGGTCCGGCTGCCGGCAGCCGCGTCGTCAGTTCGAGGTCCGGGCTGCGCAGCAGGTCGGCCGGGTGGGTGCCGGCCCGTCGCGGTGACAGTAACGGGCCCCCCAGGTGGGCGCCGAGGATCCGCGCGCCGTCCGGGTACGACCGGGCCTTGCCGGTCCGCCGCGGCGATCGCGGCGGCGTCTGGCCGGACTCACTGGTGATCAAGGTGGGCTGGTAGGCCACCACACCGGCGCGGGCGAGTTCGGCACCGGCGTGCCGGAAGCCGTCGACGTCCGCGGTGAGGAAGTCGATCCGGCGAACCCGTTGACCTGCAGGTCGATCAGGCCGGGGACGGCCAGCCCGGTCCACCTCGACGTCGCCTTCGCGGTAGGCGCCATCGACGAGCGCACCCCGCGACACCCGACCGCATGACAGGTCTCCTCTTCCGTAGGTGTTCAGGTCGCGGTGGTCAGCCACCGGTGTCGTCATCCGGAGGTGCGCCGGCTCGCTCGACGGTGCTGAAGTACGCGGCCCGGCGGCGAAGGTGGCGGCGGTGGCTGTAGGGTCTCGGCCCGGTCGGCGGCGCGCCCGCGGCGCGGTAGAGATCCGCTTGCCGGCCTCGATCAGGACGAGGTAGCCCAGTGCCATCCCGGCCAGCGCGGCGAAGAACCCGCCCGGCAGGGGCGAGAACCCCAGTGTGGCCGCGAGCGGTGTCGCGGGCAGCAGGGCGCCGACGGTCACGACGCCGAGGGCGCCCAGGGTCAGCGGCAGGCTCGGGTGGCTGCGGAAGAACGGGATCCGCCGGGTGCGGATCGCAAAGATCACCAGCGTCTGCGTGGCCAGGGATTCGACGAACCAGCCCGAGCGGAACTGGTCCGGGCCGGAGTGGAACACCCACAGCATGACGCCGAAGGTGACGAAGTCGAACACCGAGCTCAGCGGACCGAAGAAGACCATGAACCGGCGGATGAACCCGATGTCCCAATGGGACGGACGACGGAGCTGCTCCTCGTCGACGGTGTCGGTGGGGATCGCGAGCTGACTGGTGTCGTAGAGCAGGTTGTTGAGCAGGATCTGCGAGGGCAGCATCGGCAGGAACGTCAGGAACAGCGACGCACCCGCGGCCGAGAACATGTTGCCGAAGTTGCTGGACGTGCCCATGAGCACGTACTTGATGGTGTTGGCGAAGATCCGCCGCCCTTCGGTGACGCCGTCGGCGAGCACGTCGAGGTCCTTCTCCAGCAGGATCACGTCGGCGGCGTCCTTGGCGACGTCGGTGGCCGAGTCCACCGAGATGCCGACGTCGGCCGCGTGCAGGGCGAGCGCGTCGTTGACGCCGTCGCCGAGGAACGCCACCCCGCCGCCACTGAGCCGCTGCACGCGCACGATGCGGGCCTTGTGCTCCGGGCTCACCCGGGCGAACACCGTGGTGCGGGTGATCGCGTCGGCGAGCTGGGTGTCGTCGAGGCGGTCGAGGTCAGCCCCGGTCAGCGCGGCACCGTCGCCGAGTCCGAGGTCGTGGCAGACCTTCGCCGCGACCGCGGGGTTGTCGCCGGTGACGACCTTGACCGCGATGCCGAGGTCGCGCAGCCGCCGCAGGGACTGCGCGGCGTCGTGCTTGGGCGGGTCGAGGAACACCAGGAACCCCAGCAGCGTCAGGCCGTTTTCGTCCGCGGGTGCCGGTGGCTGCCCGCCGGGGAAGGGCCGGGTGGCCACGGCGACGACCCGGTTGCCCGCCGCGAACTCGGCGTCCAAGGCTTGCCGCGCTTCGGGCGGGACGACGGTGCAGCGGTCCAGCACCGTCTCCGGAGCGCCCTTGGTGACCAGGACGGTGTGGCCCGCCGGGTCGCGGACGACGACGGAGACCATCCGCCGCTCGTGGTCGAAGGGCAGCACGCCCAGGGTCGTGTGACCGGCCAGCGCGGCTCGTTGCGCCACCGAGCCCGGCGACGTCCACAGAGCCTGGTCCAGCGGGTTACCGCCGACGGCGGCGGTGTTCTCGGTGCAGAGCAAGCCCCAGCGCAGCACTTCGCCGGGATCGCTGCCGACCGCCGGAACGGCCCGCATGTAGTCGATGCGGCCGAGGGTCAGCGTGCCGGTCTTGTCGGTGAACAGCACGTCGACGTTGCCCAGGTCCTCGATGCACACCAGCCGCTTGACGAGCACCTTACGCCGGCTCATCCGCCGCGACCCGGCGGCGAGGCTCGTGGACACGACGGCCGGGAGCAGCTGCGGGGTGATGCCGACCGCGATCGCGAGCGAGAACAGCAACGCGTCCAGGATCGGCTTGTGCAGCACCACGTTGACCGCGAAGATCGAGGTCGTCAGCGCCCCGGCGACGTACACCAGCAGCATCGAGAACTTCCGCAGCCCGACCTGGAACTCGGTGTCGAGCTGGTGGGTGCTCAGGCCCGCGGCGATCGCCCCGAACCCGGTGCGGGCACCGGTCGACACCACGACGCCGGTGGCGCTGCCGGCGTGCACGACCGTGCCCATCAGCGCGCACCCGGACAGCTCGGCCAGCGCGGTGCCCTCGGGGACGGCCGCCGTGTCCTTCTCCAGCGGCAACGATTCCCCGGTCAGCACCGACTCGTCGCATTCCAGGCCGGCGACTTCCAGCAGCCGCAGATCGGCCGGGACGACGTCGCCGAGCTTCAGTTCGACGATGTCGCCGGGCACCAGCTCGGTGACGTCCACCGCCACGGGGTGCCCGTCCCGGCGCACCACCGTCTCGTGCCGGATCTGCGCGTGCAGTGCTTCCGCGGCCTTCTCCGCGCGGTACTCGTTGACGAACCCCAGCCCGACCGAGACCGCGACGATCACCCCGATGATGACCGCGTCACTGCGCTCGCCGACGAAGTAGGACGCGACGGCGGCGACCACCAACAGCACCAGCAACGGCGAGCGCAGCTGGTGCCAGAGCACCGGGACCAGCCGCGCGCGGTGCGACGACACGGCGTTCGGCCCGTACCGCGCCGACCGTTCGGCGACGTCGCTCGCGGCCAGCCCGCCGAGGGTGACGCCGAGTTCGCGCAGCACCTGCTCGGTCGTCTGCGCTCCCGCCGAGCTGATTCCGGCCTGAGGTGCGGCCGCGCGGGCCGGATCCGTGGCCGGTTGTGCGCTTTTCACGGCTTGCCGCCCGGGGTGATGACGGTGCCTTCGGTGCCGCGCAGCATCGCGGCGGGGGAGTCGAGTGCACCGATCGCGGCGACGTTGCCGGTCAATTCGACGAAGCGGCAGGCGGCGTCGACCTTGGGCCCCATCGAGCCGGCCGGGAAGTCCCGGGACCGCAGCTGCGCCGGTGTGGTGCGGTGGATGGGCGTGGCCTGAGGGGTGCCGTAGTGGTCGACGACCGCGGGCACGTCGGTGAGCAGCAGCAGGGCGTCGGCGTCGAGGGCTTCGGCGAGCAGAGCCGCGGTCTGGTCCTTGTCGACGACGGCTTCGACGCCGCGCAGCCGCCCGGTGTGTTCGTCGCGCACCACGGGAATGCCGCCTCCGCCGGCGCAGACCACGATCGTGCCGGACTCGACGAGTGCGCGGATCACCCGGGTTTCCACCACGCGCTGCGGGCGGGGCGACGGGACGACCCGGCGCCACGCCGGGCCGTCCTCGCGCACGGTCCAGCCGCGTTCGGCGGCGAGCGAGGCCGCCTGGTCCCCGGTGTAGACCGGGCCGACGAACTTGGTGGGATCGGCGAACGCGGGATCGGCGACGGAGACGAGCGTCTGCGTCAGCAGCGTGGCGACCTGCCGGCCGGGCACGACGTTCTGCAGGGCCTGGCCGAGCAGGTAGCCGATCATGCCCTGGGTCTGGGCGCCGAGGACGTCGAGGGGGTACGGCCGGGTCAGCGCGGGGTCCGCGGCGCTTTCCAGGGCGAGCATCCCGACCTGGGGGCCGTTGCCGTGGGTGAGCACGACCTCGTGCTCGGCGGCCAGCTCCGCGATCGCCTCGGCAGCGGCGAGCACGTTGACCTGCTGCAGGTCCGCGTCCGGCCGTTCGCCGCGGCGCAACAGGGCGTTGCCGCCCAGGGCGACCAGGATCCGCACGGCTCAGGCGCCCAGGGTGGCGACCAGGATCGCCTTGATGGTGTGCATCCGGTTCTCCGCCTGCTCGAACACCAGCGACGCCGGGGATTCGAAGACCTCGTCGGTGACTTCGACACCGTCGAGACCGAATTCCCGGAAGGCTTCGGCGCCGACCTCGGTGTCGCGGTCGTGCAGGGCCGGCAGGCAGTGCAGGAACCGGACGCCGGGATTGCCGGTGGCCTCCAGCGTCTTCGCCGTGACCTGGTAGGGAGCCAGCAGCTCGACCCGCTCGTGCCACGTTTCCGCGGGTTCGCCCATGGACACCCAGACGTCGGTGTAGAGGAAGTCCGCGCCCGCGACAGCCGCGTCGAGGTCGTCGGTGACAGTGATCCGGGCACCGGTGGTGGTGCCCACCCGCCGGCAGGCCGCCAGGTGCTCCTCATTGGGGTGCAGCGTGCGTGGTCCGGCCAGCCGGACGTCCATGCCGAGCTTGGCGCCCATCGCGAGCAGCGAGTTCGCGACGTTGTTGCGGGTGTCACCGAGGTAGCAGAACTTGATGTCCCGCAAGGGTTTGCCGCTGTTCTCCCGCATGGTGAACACGTCGCACAGCGACTGGGTCGGGTGACAGGTGTCAGTGAGTCCATTGTAGACGGGCACGCCGGAGTACTGGGCGAGTTGTTCGACGGTGCGCTGGTCGTGGCCGCGGTACTCGATCCCGTCGTACATCCGGCCGAGCACCCGGGCGGTGTCGCGGGCGGACTCCTTATGTCCCAGGTGGGTGTCCTGCGGGCCCAGGTAGGTCGTGGTGGCGCCTTCGTCGGCAGCGGCGACTTCGAACGCGCAGCGGGTGCGCGTGGACGCCTTCTCGAAGATGAGCGCCAGGTGCTTGCCCGCCAGCCGGTGCTCGCTGGTTCCGGCGTAGGCAGCGGACTTCAGCCGGCTCGCCATGTCCAGCAGGAAGACGAGCTCTTCCCGGGTGAAGTCCAGCTCGGTCAGGTAGCTGCGGTTGCGCAGGTTGAAGGCCATTCCGGTTCCGTTCAGCTCGGGTCGCGGTCGATCGGGCAGGTCATGCAGCGCGGGCCGCCGCGGCCGCGGCCCAGCTCGCTGCCGGCGATGGTCACGACTTCGATGCCGTGCTTGCGCAGCATGGTGTTGGTGGCGACGTTGCGTTCGTAGCCGAGGACGGTCCCCGGGGCGACGGCGAGGTAGTTCGTGCCGTCGTCCCACTGCTCGCGTTCGGCGGCCCGGATGTCTTCGTCGGTGCTGAGCAGGGTGACCGCCGGGACCTTCAGGAGTTCGGCGAGGGTGTGCCAGAGGTCGGGATTCGCGCGCACGCTCAGGGTGCCGGGTTCTTCGCCGGCGGTGACCGTCCAGCTGCGGGCGGCGCGGTCGAAGTAGGGGTAGACGACGAACGTGGCCCGGTCGACCATGCTCATCACCGTGTCCAGGTGCATCGTCGCGTGGGAGCGCGGGAGCTCCACGGCGACGACGGTGTGGGCCTGGCAGGTCGAGAACAACTCCCGGGAGAGGATTTCCACGGCCATCGGCGTGGTGCGTTCGCCCATGCCGATGAGGACGGCGCCGTCGCCGAGGACGTGCACGTCGCCGCCTTCGATCGTGGCCGGCTGGTGGCTGACGTCGTCGTCGCCGTAGTAGGTGAGGAAGCCGGCCCCGGCGAACATCGGGTGGTGGCGGTAGATGGCCCGGGTGTGCAGGGATTCCCGCTGCCGCGCGGGTTTCGCCATGGGGTTGATCGACACGCCGCCGTACACCCAGCAGGAGTCGTCGCGCTGGAACAGGTGGTTCGGCAGCGGCGGGAGCACGAAGTCGTCGGCGGCCAAGGTGTCCCACCGCAGGCTCTGCGCTCGCAGCGGCCGCAGGTCGGCCTTGAGCACGCCGCCCACGAGGTACTCGGCCAGGCTTTCCCCGTCGAGGTCGTCGAACAGCCGACGCAGCGGAGTGACCAGCGCGGGGCCGAGGATCTCGGGGGTGCACACCCGGTCCAGCACGAAGGACCGGCCTTCGGGCAGCGCGAGGGTTTCCGCCAGCAGCTGCCCGTAGTAGTGCACCCGGACTCCCTTGTCCCGCAACGCTTCGGCGAACGCGTCGTGCTCCTGCTTCGCCTGCTTGGCCCACAGGACGTCGTCGAAGAGCAGCTCGCCGATGTTGCGCGGGGTGAGCCGGGACAGTTCGAGCCCCGGCCGGTGCACGATGGCCTGGTTCAGCCGGCCGACCTCCGAATGCACGGCGAAGTTCACGGCTGCTCCGGGGCGAGGAAGTACGGGCTGTCGGTGGGGTATCGGATGGGCTGCACGGGTGTTTCGCCGTATTCCTTCCGCTGGGACTTCATCCAGACGTAGACGGGGATGCCGAGGAAGAACACGAACACGCCGTAGTACACGGCCTGGTAGCCGCTGCCGGCCAGCGCCCAGAAGGTGAAGACCAGCGCGAACGCGGTCACGACCAGGTCGCGGACCAGGTGCGGCCAGTTCAGCGCGCGGCCCTGGACGATGAGCCAGTACAGGTGCGCGGCGGCGGAGTACAGGTAGGGGATCACCGCGGTGAACACCCCCAGCAGCACCACGTTGGTGAACACCGACTTGAAGCTCCAGTAGCCGAACGCGGTGAGCACCGACGCCAGCACGGTGGCGACCACGATGCCGAACACCGGGATCTCCTTCTTGCTCAGCTTGGCGAACTGGGTGGGGAACAGCCGGTCGCGGGCCGCGGCCATCGGCATCTCGGCGCAGATCAGCGTCCAGCCGTTGAGGCAGCCGAGCCCGGACACGATCGCCACCACGGCCATGGCCTGCCCGGCCCAGCTCGCGCCGAAGATCGCGGTGGCCGAATCCGAGAACGGCGAGGTGGAGTCCACCAGCGTCTGGCGTCCGACGGTGCCGAACACCGTCACGGTCCCGAGGACGTACACCAGAGCGCAGACCAGCGTGCCGAGCACGGTCGCGCGGGACACGTTGCGCCGCGGGTCGCGGACGCGTCCGGCGGCCACCGAGGCCGTCTCGAGCCCGATGTAGCTGAACAGCGCGATCGCGGCCGCCGCGGAGATGGCGCCCACCCAGGACAGGCCGCTGGGGTTGAACGAACCGAGGTTGCTCGTCTTGACGAAGAACAGCCCGATCGTGGCCATGAAGACCAGCGGCACGAACTTGAGGACCGTGGTGACGATCTGGAACCACGCGAGGTTGCGGACGCCGGAGATGTTCACGGCGGCCGGCAGCCACAGCCCGGCCAGGGCGATGACGATCGACCACCACGGGTTGTGGCCCTTGTTGACGAACACCTCGACGTAACCGACCCACGCGACCGCGATGCCGGCGTTGCCCACCCAGGTGGTCAGCCAGTAGGACCACGCGGTGACGAATCCGCCGAAGTCACCGAAGGCGTCTCGGGCGTACAGGTACGGTCCGCCCGAGCCCGGCACCCGTTTGTTGAGCCACCCGAAGACCAGCGCCAGGGCCAGCGCGCCGAGCGTGACCAGCACGAAGGCCAGCAGGCTCGACAGGCCGTACGGAGCCAGCGACGACGGCAGCGCGAACACGCCCGTGCCGATGACCGAGCCCACCACCAGCGCCGTCGCCGTCGGCAGGCCGAACCGGTTGACGAACTCCTTGCCCTGTGCCGCGGCCGGATTGCCCGATGTGGACTCTTCGGCGGGTTCCTGCTCTGCCATCGATCGTCCGATCTGCCGGTCACGGGTTTGCGTCGAGCATCTACGCCGGGCACGGGGGTACCAGGGGGCTTAGGTCCACAGCCGGCGGGCCGAAGGACCGGACTCACCCGTCGGCGGTCAAATACCGTTGCGGGTCTCCGCCCGCGCGGGCGCCGCTGGCCAGCCAACGGGCGAAGCCGTCGCGATTGCGGTTCTCGAGCTCGTCGAGGTACTCCTGCCGCCGCACCACCACGTCGTGCCGGGCGGCCTCTCCCTCGGCGTTCTGCAGTTCGAGGTAGCTCCGCCGCCAGGCCACGCACAGCTCCGCGGTGGACATGCTCGTCGCGGCCGGCCGCGACGCCGGTGCCGGGGCAGGCTGCCGGATCATTCGAGCGGGTACCCGGCGAACGGCTGACGCGAGCACGATCCGCCAGTACACCCACGTCAACCCGACGCTGAACACCCCAGCCGCGGCCGCGGCCACGCCGACAACAGCTACCAACCCCTCGATCGTGAGACAGACCGTGACCACCGCACCGGCGGCCACGGCACCACAACGCACGTCGGAACTCGCCCATCGGGGACGCAGACGGGTCGCAGGCAGTTCGCTGGCGCCGAGCCACCCGCAGAGGCCGGCCAAGAGCCCCAGCAGACACCAGCAGATCAACGCCGCCACCGTAGACGTCGCTACTCCGACGGAGCCGAAGACGAAACAGAAGACGAGCAGCGCGGTATGCGCGGTACGTGGGAGCATCAGGATGGCTCGGCCTTCAGGAGTGAATCCGATTCGGCGGCCGGCACACGGCACGCCGAGAGGGCAACGGAAAACCGCACCGGGGTCTTGGGCGCCAGAGTCAGCGGAACGTACCAACGATCGTATCCCCACCGGCACCTGTTTTCCGAGGACTTCGGACCCTTGATCGCAAGGCTTTGGTCCTTGCCGCGCGTGGTGAACCAGCCTGCAGTGGAGGAACGTGGTGATCGCCGCCACCTTTGCTCGTGGCGGTCATCGAGGGTGTCGCGGCCGTGCCGAGAGCAACGGCGGTGCGGCACACGGGTCCCCACCGCTGCCACGAGCCGCACGATCTCAGCTATGCCTGCGGTCGATGCTCGGGTTCTTGACGTGCCTTCGTGGTGACTTCTCGTGTGTTGCGAGGCGGCCGCTGGGGTCAGCCGAGCTGTTCGCCGGTCAGGGCGGCGAGGGCATCGTCAACTTTGGTGCGGCTCATCTTGAAGATCGAGCTCTTTCCATCGGAAGTGGATACCAGCAGCGACGCCGTGCCCATTGCGGGCTTGTCTGCGTCGACGGAGACGATCGCCTGCCCGCAGGATGCGGTAAGTCTTCATGTCGAAGAGGATCCTGTACCGGAACTCCACCACCCCGGGCGTGATGTGGAGGCTTCCTGGCTTCTTCTGGTCCTTGCCGTGGTTGCCTGTCGGGATCGTGGCGTTGACATGCCGGATCTCCATTACTTCTCCCGCGCAGTCGACGGATACAGTCCCACTTGACGTTCCTTTCTCCAGAGAGCGTCCGGTCGTGCCCAGCTGCTAGAGGAATTCGTCCCGCCGTGTGGGGACCTCGGCCTCTGGGGGCGAATCGGACGTCAGGCGAGGGTGGGGGTTCGGCACGCCGCAAGAGGGGAAGTGCCGGTTCGGTCGGCCATGTCATCGACTGGGATGCGGGGAGCACTGGACCTGCTGCTGCCGGGCATGGATTGCGCTCGACACGTGTGGAGTTTCCCATGACCAACTGGATAGCGCGTTCGGCCTTGGCACTGGCGATGCCGGGCTTGGTGATCGGCATGACGCCGGCGGCCGCCCACGCCGACGATACGACGGTCACCATCACTGTCGGCGCGATTGGTGCCCTGCTCGACCCGACACTCGTCCGCGTCCCGGCGAACATCACCTGCGCTACACTCGAGGTGGCCACCAACCAGGGAAGCGCAACCCTGAAGCAGGCGGTTTACGGTCGCATCGCTTTCGGCTCCGGCTATGCGGAGAAACCCGTGATCTGCGACGGCACTCCGCACGCGAACAGCTACCTGATCTGGGTCGACTCCACCAGCCGCGCCCCCTTCCGCCAAGGCAGCGCGACCGTGCAGATCTCCGCCTACCTCTGCTCGCCGACGTTCACCTGTGAAAGCGGCGGTTCGGGAATCCAAATTGTCCATCTCAAGCGGTAGCGGAATCCCGGCCCGCCGTGGCGGTAGGCCGGAAAAGCACATCCGGCCGGCTCCACCAGGTCCGAGTCAGGTCGTGGTGCGGAATTGACCGGTGACGCCGCGATCGCGTTCGGCTTCGCCGCTGCCCTGCTCGCGGCCGTACTCGACGGCGTCGCGACCGTCCTGCAGGCGACCGCGGCGCAGCACACGGGGTCCTCCCTGCCGGTACGGGCCGCGCTCTACGGCGCCGGGCTGGTCGTCGACGTCCTCGGCTGGGGCGTGGCCGTGTTCGCGCTGCGGTTCTTGCCCGTGTTCGCCGTCCAGTCGATCGTCGCCGGGCAGACCGCGATCGCGGTTCTGCTGGCGCGGGTGGTCCTGCGCTCGGCGCTGCACAAGGTCGACTTGTTCGGCATCGCCGCCGCCGGCGCCGGACTCGGTCTGCTGGCCGCCGGCGCCACGGGTTCGACCGGCTGGTCCGCGCCGCCACCGGTGGTTCTCGCGGTGCTGCTGATCCTGTTCGTCGTCCTGCTGGTCGCCGGGCTGTCCGCGCTGCGGCGCGGGACCGTCGCTCGTTCGGTGGTCGCCGGATGCGCTTATGGTGGCTCGGTCCTCGCGGTCCGTGCTCTGCTGCTGCGGCCGGGTGCCACCTCGAGCGTCGATGCGCTGCTGGCCCAGCCGCTCACCTACGTGACGATCGGCTTCGCCGCTCTCGGCATCCCGCTGTACGCCGCCGCGTTGCGCCGGAGCACCCCCACGGTGCCCAGCGCGATCGTCACCATGATCGAGGTCGTGGTCCCCGGGGCGCTGGCCATGATCCTGCTCGGCGACCGCATCCGGCCCGGCTGGTGGTGGCTGTCGGGCATCGGCCTGGTGCTCGCCGCGCTCGGCGTGACCGCGCTCGTCGTCCGGGACGCCAATGCCCAGGCACACCTCGGCGCGAACGCCCGGGTACCTCCTCACGTCGCTGCCGTAGCCGTTCGTCGAGACATCGCGCCCGAGGCACTCCCCGATGCGAAGGACGAATCCGCTGTCCAGCCGACCCGTGGTCACAGTCGAGTTCCCTTGCCCGGGGAAGGGGCGTAGGTTGAGGGTGCGGCCGGTCCACCGGCCGCATCAGTGCTGGTGACGTCGGTCCAGACCCCCGCTGACGCGAGATCGTCAACGGGATGCGAGCAGGACATGAGCGAGATTCCCGGCGCTGGGTCCCAGGATGGTCGACGGCCGGACGACTTCGGTCCGCTGGCGTTGCCGTTCCCGGATCTGCCGCGGATGGAGCTGGAGAAGCTGCTGGGCGACGTCGCGGCTCGCGCCCAGGAGGTGCTCGCCACCCAAGGACGGCTCAGAGCGTTGTTGCGCGCCCACGCCATGGTGGCCGGTGAGCTGAGCCTGCAAGTCGTGCTCCAGCACATCGTGACCGCGGCGAGTGAGCTGGTGGCATCCCGCTACGCGGCGTTGGGTGTGATCGGTGAGCACGGGCTGCTCGACGAGTTCGTCCACACCGGTATGGACGCCGAGCTGATCGAACGCATCGGTGAACTGCCGCGAGGCCGGGGAATCCTCGGCCTGCTGACCCGCCGGCCGACGCCGCTCCGGTTGACCGATCTGAACGCCCATCCCGACGCGGCGGGCTTCCCGCCGGACCACCCGCCGATGGACAGCTTCCTCGGGGTGCCGATCCGGATCCGTGACCGGATCTTCGGCAACCTCTACCTCACCGGCAGCGCGAACGGTGAGTTCAGCGCCGAGGACGAACAACTCGCCGTGGCGCTGGCGGCCACGGCCGGGGTGGCGATCGACAACGCGCGCCGGTTCGACGAATCCGAGCAGCGCCGTAGGTGGCTGGCCGCCTCCACCCAAATCACTCAGCGCCTGTTCGCCGGGGACGACGAGCATCCGCTGGACCTGGTGCTGCGGCACGCCCAGGATGGCGCATCGGCCGATTTCGCGACGCTCGCCCTGCTCACGGAGTCCGGGCGCTGGGAGGTCACCGCGGCGATCGGCGCACCGGCCGAGCACGTACTCGGCACCGTGGTGGACCTCGACGGCAGCCTCACGGGGCAGGTCGTGCGTTCCGGGGCTCCCAGCTTGACCGAGGACTACGCCGCAACCGGGTCCGCCGAGTTTCCGGTGCCCGTCGGGTCGGTCGTCGTGGTTCCGCTGTCCGCCGGCGAGCGGGTGCTGGGCGTGCTGAGTGTGGGACGGCTGGCCGGGCGGCGCGGGTTCACCGAGTCGGACATGGGGCATCTCGCCGGGTTCGCCAGTCACGCCGGGGTCGCGATCGAGCTGCAGCGGGTCCGCGTCGAGAAGCAGGCGCTGTCCATTGTCGACGAGCACGACCGGATCGGGTCCTCGCTCAACGAGCACGTGAGCGGGAAACTGCTCGCCGTCGCGACCGGACTGCAGGGGCTGGCCAGCGCGAGCACCCGCCCGGCGGTGCGTGACCGGCTCCGCTCCTACATCGCGGTCCTCGACGACACGATCGGGCGCATCCAGGCCACCGTCTACGACTTCGATCCCCGCTCGCACGAGACGGAGAACCTGCGCGAGCGGCTCCTGACGGTGATCGACACCGCGGGGTCGGTGCTCGGGTTCGACGTGGAGACCAGCTTCGTCGGAAGCCTTGCGGTGGTCCCGCCGGCCATCATCGACGCCGCGGTGGTGATCGTCGAGGACACGCTGTCCGAGATCACCGGGCAGGCCGACGCCACGGCCGTCGAGGTCCGGATCAGCATCCTGTCGGAACTGCTCACCCTCGATGTCGTCGACAACGGCATGACGGCTGCTCCGAGCCGCGCGGCCACGTCGGCGTCAGGCGGGTGCCGGAGCGGTGCGGGCACGCTCGGACGCAGCACGGGCGCGGACGGCAGCAGTCACCGGACCTGGACCGTCCCCCTGCCACGGCGTGAGGGCGAGGACCAACCCCTCGCCCTCGGTGTGGCGGAGACGCCGGGCAACGGTGACTTCCGGCCGTAGCGGGAGTGGTGGCGGCGAAGTCGGCACGTTGGCGATTCAGTTCGCGCCGGTGCCGCGCTGCACCGCGCGGACGCTCAGTGGCCGCTGGTTCGGCATGTGTTTGGCGCAGGCGTGCGCGCCGGGTTCGGGCAGCAGCACGGGGACGGTGGTGCCCGGCGGGTACACCCGCAGGCCGGTCACGGGTGTCGGGCCGCAGGGTTCGGCGTCGTAGTGGCTGACGTTGACCTGGTCGACCATGGCCGTGGCGGTCCGTCCGCGCTGCAGCATCACTACCGGTGTGGCGCCGGGGTCCCGGGCCGCGGCGTCGCCCACTTGGTGGTGGTCGCCGCCGGTGTAGTAGGACACCCCGGGGTAGCCGGTGATCCGGCAGGGTGCGCCGGTGTTGGTGAAGAGGACGGGGGCGAAGTAGTTCCCGGCGCCCATGTCGCCTTGCCCCAGTTTGACGTTGAGATCGGCGGTCGTGCACTGCTTGACCGGGACCGCGGTCGCGGACACGGGGCCTGACGTGCGGGTCGGGGCCGGGGGCGATGCGGTTGTCGGAGCCGAGGACGTTGCCGGTGGTGGTGTCGACCCGGGACCCGTGGTGGCGCTGGGGCTGGTGCCGGCTCCTGAGCCACAGGCGGTGACGGCCAGGAACGCGCCGGCGCCGAGGAGCACTGGGCGGATGTCGAACCCGCGTCTGCTCACGGTGTTCCCTTCGTCGCGCGGCGAGAGAGCGAGCGTGCCTCAGGCGTCCTGGTCGGGAGCGGGTAGCGCGAGGCGGCGGATGAGCGTGGTGACCAGCGCGCTCAGCCCGACCCAGGCAAGCGCCGCGAGGCCGTCGTTGAGCAGCGCCCGCGCTCCGGCCGAGGCCGGGGTGAACAGATCTTCGAACCCCAGCGACACCGCTCCCGACCAGCCGCGGACGAACGCCGCGATCCCGTTGGCGGGATTCGCGTCGCCCATGACCAGCACGATCCGGGCGAGCAGTACGACCGCGAACGTGCCGCAGATGATGTGCACGATCGTGCAGGCCAGCCGGACCTGCCAGATCCGGGCCCACCGCCGGTTGCCTCCCGGCGTTCCCGCTTCCGGTGGGCCGCTGGGCGGTGTCGGAGCGCGCCACCGGGGGTCGGTGCCGGGATAGGGGTCGGAATTGGTCATGGCCTTCGCCTCCGGTGCCGGAAAGCTGACGTGTACGACGAGCGTGCCGCGCCGGTGGTGGCGCCGATGCGGCCGTTGGGCCCTTCGGGGAAGGACTTCGGTGAGTCAGCGTCGTCGAGCGTGCCGACATCCGCCGGCTAACGGGGCGGTCGTTGCTTTCGCGGACGGCCGGCGGGCTGTTCGGGCAGCAACGGCACGATCTGCCCGCCGGGAAGGATCAGCGTCGGCTGCTCCCGGGTGGCGTTCCAGGCCAGCGCCGACCGGACGTTCGCGGCGGACAGCCGGGCGCGAAGCCCGATCTCCCGGACCTCCGCGTCCCTCATACCGTGCTGGCGGCTCGCCCGGCACAGCTGCCCGAACCAGAGTTCTTCGATGGTCCAACTCGCCCGAGCCTGGTCGACCAGCGACTTCAGGTGCCCGGCACTGCACGCGACGACGTATCGCCGCCCGTCCTGGGACAGGCCCACCGGGTCGATGGCCGAAGAATCGGCGACCAGCGCGCCGTGGGCGTTCGCGGCGCGGAACGGGTTTCCACAGTATTCGCAGCGGCGGCCCGGCGTCGGTGTGTCGCCGCGCGTGCTGATCGTCGTCGAGACAGAGCTGTCGACGTTCCCGGGCATTGTCGCCATCCTCGTGTGCGGGATCGCTGGTGCGCCGGGGTCCGGGGCGACGTGGGGCGGATGACCAGCCGGTGACCGGGAGGTCAGGTGCCATGGTGAAGGTTCCTCGACGGTAGCCCTGTCGCTGTGGCGGGTCTACGCCCTTGAGCGTGGGGTTGACGGGAAACAGCGGCCGTTCACCCGGTAGGAGGTAGGAGATGCGCAGGCACCTGCTTCAGCGCGTCGATCACCGTGGCCCGGCCTCGGTCCGAGGGCCCGAGGTCCTGGGCAACGGTGACTTCCGGCCATAGCTCTGCCCGGACTCGGGCGCTTGACTTGGATCACGGCCGCCGGACGGCGGCCGTCCGCCTGGACTCCGGGACGAGAACGCCGGCCCCCGCCGGCACGTCGTGACCGGAACCGATCGGCCGAGCCAAGACCCCGCTCGGGCCGGTGCACCGCGGGTGCGCCGACCGGTGCCGGTCGACGGCGGCGCCATCGGCCCACCGGGCGAATTCTCGGCTGGTGAGCCGGATGACCGTGGTGCGGCCCGCGAAGGCGGACACGTCACGCACCGCCGGAGGACATCCGGCGGCCGGGTTCCACCGACGATGGGAGATTCGCCGTGAATGGCTGGGTCATCGCCGCGATCATCGTGGTCGTGGTGCTTTTGCTGGCGCTGTCGATCCGGATCGTGAAGCAGTACGAGAAGGGTGTGTTGTTCCGGCTGGGCCGGGTCGCCGGGGTGCGTGAGCCGGGGCTGCGGTTGATCATCCCGGTCGTCGACGTGCTGCGCCGGGTGTCGCTGCGGATCGTGACGATGCCGATCCAGTCCCAAGGGATCATCACGCGGGACAACGTGAGCGTGGACGTGTCCGCGGTGGCGTACTTCCGGGTGGTGGACGCGACGAAGTCGGTGGTCGCGATCGAGAACGTGTACGCCGCGATCGACCAGATCGCCCAGACGACGCTGCGGAAGGTCGTCGGGCAGCACACCCTCGACGAGACACTGTCCGAAACAGATGCGATCAACTCCGACATCCGCCAGATCCTCGACGTCACCACGACCGAGTGGGGCGTGGAGGTCACGTTGGTGGAGCTGAAGGACATCCAGCTGCCGGACTCGATGAAGCGGGCCATGGCGAAGCAGGCCGAGGCCGAGCGGGAGAAGCGAGCCAAGATCATCAACGCCGAAGGCGAGTCGCAGGCCGCGGCGGCGCTGGGTGACGCGTCGGACACGATGATGGCGCACCCGCTGGCGTTGCAGCTGCGCAACCTGCAGAGCCTGGTGGAGATCGGCGTGGACAAGAACACCACGGTGGTGTTCCCGGCGCCGCTGATGAGCACGATCGGCGAGCTGGGCACGTTCCTGGCGCGCGAGGCCGCATCGGCCACCGCTGTGGTTCCGGTCCGGGCCAACGGCGCATCGGTTCCGGCCTCGACATGACGCACTCACGGGTCATCAGGAGAAGGAAGAGGATGGACATGGAAACCGGTTACGTGTCCCGTTACGAGCAGCGTGTGAAGCTCGTCGAGGATGTGGTGAAGGACAGTTCGCCGTTGCCGGCCGAAGAAGCGCACGCGCTGGCCATCCGGTTGCTGCGGACGCTCGAGGAGATTCCCGAGAAGGTCCGCTGAGGAGCCGTCATGGGAAACGAGACACCCGTGAAGACGGGCTCGGAGCGTCGGACGTCGCGGCTGTCGGTGAAGCCGGCCGGTTCGCCCGCCGGTTTCGTGGACGGCGCCTGGTGGCCGCGGACGGCCGACCTGGCCGCCGAGCTGCCGGATCTGCTCGCGGCCCTGGCCGGCCGGCTGGGGCTCGCCGAGCGGGTCACGTTCAACCTGGCGGCCTGGGATCCGCCGGGCCGCCGGCTGATCATCGAGGGCCGGGTGGTGCGGCCGGAAGGGTTCCGGTCGCAGCACCCGGACACGCTGACGGTGATCGGGTCCGGCGGCCGGCGGCGGCTCACGCTGCTGACCGTGCCGCCCGGGACGGAAGCCGGGATCGCCGGACAGGTGCTGAGGACGGCCTCGGAGCCGGGCAACGTCGAGAGCCCCGAGGCACTGCTGGGAGCCGACGGCATGGCATCGGCCCGGCAGCGGTGGGAAGCGGAAGGCGGCCGCCTGCGGGCATCGGCCTGAACCACGATCGGGAGGTCGGACCATGGACTCTGTCGCGTCTTCGGCTCAGCGGGAGTCGGGATGAGCTACGGCTGGTGGGCCGGCAGGCGCAACCGCCACCGCGTCAACCCCGACCTCGAGGGCGCCGAGCCCGACATCGACATCACCGCACTGGCCTTCACGGCCCGGCCAGGCCGCGCGAAGCGGGGTTTCCTGCGCTGGATGGCGAAGTACCAGGCATTCCGGTTCTTCCCGTTGCTGTCGGAAGGCCTCGACCTGCGCTGGTCGGGCATCAAGGCCGTGTGGCGCGGCGGGCTGAAGGCCCGGTGGGTTGAGGCGGCCCTGCTGACGACGCACATCGTCTGCTCCCTGACCGCGGTTTCCTGGTCATCTCGCCCAGTAAGGCGTTCGTGTCCCCTCGCGCCGAACCACAAGGGCATGCTGACCTTGACCGCGGGACACCACCTGGACTTCCTGCGCAAGCAGGTCCGCACCTCCCACAAGGTGACCGGTGGCCGCTGGGTCGACTTCGCGTTCGGCGGACTGAACTTCCAGATCGAGCACCACCCGTTCCCCAGCATGCCGCCCCGCGCTGCGCCGGGCCCAGCCGCTCGTGCAGGCGTTCTGCGTCACCAGGGGGTCAGCTACAGCGAGGGCGGTCTGCTGGTGTCCTACGGGCAGATCCTCCGCTACCTGCACGAGATCGGCGCACCCTGCGCGCGGAAGAGAGGCCGCGCGGCAAGTCATTGATCCGAACGTGGTCCGTGGCGGGACTGGGTCCTGCCACGGAGACCAGCGGTTATCCGGCCGCGTACAACGGCCGGAGGCCGCCTGGCCGGGCATGAGGCGATACGGGCGTGAGCCCGTCGACCGACGCACACGGCGGAACTCGTTCCGCCACTCCTGGAGGTTGTCATGGTGATCCTGATCGTTGTTCTGCTGGTGCTCTGGCTGATCACGGCCGTGATCGGGTTCGCGTTCAAGGGCCTGGTCTGGCTCGCCATCGTCGGCATCGTGCTGTTCGTGGGCACTGCGGTCATCGGTTTCGTCCGCCGCAACGCCTTGCGCCGTTGACGGCAGTGCGACACCAGCACGAGTGGTGGTCACCGGCGGGGAAACAGCTCTTCGACGAGCAGCTGCCCGCCACCGTCCCCGCGCGGAGCAAGGCGGCACCCGGGGGCGAGGTGGACCCGACAGTGGCCAGGTCGCCCCAGACGGAGCCGGGGTGCAGGTCGGATGCCCAGTCCACCACGCTGCCGCGATCGCCGCCGTCCTCGAAGTCCCTAACTCGGCTGAGTTCCCTGCGGGACATTCACTCATAGGCCATGTGCGTAGTACGACAAGTGAGGGAAAAATCGTGTCCTGGAGAGCACCTGACGACGAGAGCTGGCGGCGGAGCACCCTGATCACCCATCACATGGATCACCCGCCGCAAGTCAAAGCCCTCGTCGACGAGCTGTACGCGACTCAGTCCGAGAAGGGGCGCCGCGACTACGAGGCCATGATCGCCGCCGAGTACGCCGGCCCCGGCGAGCAGGTCGAGCACTACTCCTGCGGTGGCGGTGTGCTCAGCATGATCGCCCTGCCGTTGCGTGACGCGCAGACGCTGCGGCTGACTCATCTGGTCTACGGCGGCTGTACCGCCCACGAGATCCGGCAGGATCTGGTGGCTCGTGGTCTGGGTTCGCTGGCCATCACCTGGGTGTACCCGCCGGACACCGCTCTGCCCGGGGACGACGGCTAAGCCGGTGCGGAGCCGGAACGCCGTTGGTGTGTCCTTTTCCGCTGGTTGAAGAGTTCGTGCGGCCAGGCCCGGTCGTCGAGAATGGTCCGCGCGAGGTCGGCGAGTTTCAGTTTGTGACCACGCACGTGGTCCCGCAACGCGGTGAAAGCGCCGTCCATGTCGATGCCGAGGCGTTCGGAGAGCACTCCTTTGGCCTGCTCGATGAGTACCCGGCTGTTGAGCGCTGTCTGAAGCTGTTCGGCGAGAACGTCCCGCTGCCGGAGGGAGCGTTGCTGGAGCAGTCCGATGGTGGCGATGTCGACGAGCGCTTGGGCAGGGCACCGACCACCTCGTCGCGCAGTTTCATCGGCAGAGCGTCCACCGCTTCGAAGCCGGCCTCGGCGGCCGAGACGACGAACGTCGGCCAAGTCGTTCCCGCGGTGCTCAGCTGAGGGTGACTCATCCGGGTGCCCGTGCGGAAGGCCTCGAGACAGGGGCCTTCGTCGTTCTGCAGCTGGAGCAGTTCCAGCAGCCGGACCTGTTCGCTGGACGAGGCGACCAGGCGGAGCCGGCCGTGGTGGTCGGCCAGCAGCAAGCCCGCGGCGTCGACCTCGAGCAGCTCGACACAGCGGTCGACCAGCACCTGGAGGAAGGCGATCGTGTCGAAGTCGTCGACCAGGGTGTCGGCCAGCTCGACGACGGTTTCCAGGAGCCGGTTTCCGCCGGTCGGGGCGGGTTCGGGGATCGGTGGCGTCATCACTGGTCATCAAAGCCACGTGCGCGCAAGCGAACGATGGCGTCCCTGGCGCTCTTGCCCGGCTGGGCGATGATCATGCCGGTCGCAGGGTGGATTCGTGCGTCGTGCAGCGGTATCTCCTTGTCGTTCTCCGGTGTGCCGGATCGCCTCATCGATGAGCACGCCCCTCATCGGGCGTATGGGCGCCAGTGGCCGGCCCCCGGCGCGGACGAAGCTGAGACCCTGGCGCGTCGAGACCCAGGCCGGCAGCCGATCGACCTGCTCCGGGTGACCGGCGTGCGACGGGCGAGGCCGGCCAGGCCCGTTGGCGCATGCCCGGTTGCGTGCCGGCCCGGGCAAGCCGGCCCAGCCGGAGCTGCTCTTCGATCCACGCGTCCCGGCCGCGGTCGCGGAGGAGGTGGAGGTGGTCGGAACCGCAGACGTCACCGGGCGCCGGCCGTCGCACCTCGGATCGAACGGTTCCACCGCCCGCCGTTCCGCTTGTCCTTCGGGAATGTGCTTTCCCACTGTGTGCACAGCCGCCTCGACATGGGTGAAACGCGGTCCGAGCCCCCAGCCGGGGTCTGGGGCGTGCAAAGACTCGAGTCGTCTGGTCACGACCTGACCAGCTTGGCACGTCCGGTGCCGCTGGACGTTGCGGGTGCGTCGTGGTGACCCTCGAGTGCGCCCTCACGGGTCGCGGCTGCCTTGGGGCGCCCTGGTGAGCTCCCCGTCAAGGGCCGGCGGGGCTCGCGGGTGCCGGTGTTCCGGTGGGCTCCATCGGGGCCGGGGCGCCGGGCTCGTCGCCGCCGGTGTCAAGGCGGAACGGCGGGTACCGGTCGGTCATCAGTGAGGCGTAAACCGCGACGCGCAGGCCCCAGCGCTGGATGCCGACGATGAAGTCGAACAGCGAGCGGGGGTAGCGGCCGGTGAAGGTCAGGGTGATCGCCGCGATGAGGACGAGCAGGCCGACGAGGCTGCCGCCCCAGGCCCAGCTGCGGTCGTCGAGTCCCCACGCCGCGCCGGTTCCGCCGCCGATCAGGATCGCGAGGACGAGGTAGTGCGGGATGGCGAGCAGCCACCACTTGACCAGCACCAGCCCGCGGGAGAGCCGTTCGGGGTACTCGACGCTCAAGGTGGCTGGGTAGCCGGGTTCTTCGCGGAGGCTGAACGGCGGGTAGCGGTCGGTGCCGAGGACGCCGTAGCCGTAGTAGGCCACCCGCCAGCTCCACCGCAGGACCCCGACGTTGAAGTCGAAGATCTTCCGCGGGTACCGGGCGGTGAACAGGATCGCGAAGAACGCCACGACGCTGAGCACCCAGAACGCGGCCCACAGCGCGATGAGCACCAGCACGTGCGGGACGAGCAGCAGCCACTTCACCAGCCAGAGCCCGCGTGACAGCGGGTCGTCCAGCGCTGCCTGGACGCGTACGGGGTAGGTCCGGTCCGGCGTACCGGGATGTCGGGGATCCGGGCGGATCGTTTCGGTCATGGTCTGCCTCAATTCTGTACGTTGTACAATAACTGTACGCTGTACAGAACCATTCCGATACGACGAAGCGGGGAGGAAAAGTGGACAAAAGGGGTCGCCCGGGTCCCCGGCGGACTCTGAGTGAGCTGGCCATCCTCGACGCGGCACTGGCCCTGCTCGCCGAACGCGGTGCGGACGCGGTCACGATCCGGGGGATCGCGGCCCGGGTCGGTGTCGCGCCCAACGCGGTGTACACCTATTTCCCGGACAAGGCGGCGGTGGTGCGGGGTCTGGCGGAGCACTTGCTCGGCCGCGTCGACCACGACCGGTTCACCGAGCCGTCGCAGCCGTGGCGGGACCGCGTCCGAGCTCTCTCGCTCGAACTGCGGGCGGAGTTGCTGGCCCATCCCGGGTCGGTGCACCTCATGCTCGGCCACCCGCCCGACGGCCCCCACACGCGGGCCGTGCGCGAAACCCTGCTGGCCGTCCTGGCCGACGCCGGCCTGGGGCCGGGGGACGCCGCCGATGCGTCCCACCTGATCAACGTGCACATCCTCGGCTCGGTCGCGTTCGAAGCCGCCGCGCCACCGGAGGGTCCCGCCGTCGCGACGGCCCGGTTTCGCTGGGGCCTGGAGCGGCTGCTCGACGGACTCGTCGCGTACGCCGGTCCCGCCGGCGCCGAACGGTCCGTCTCGCGCTGAGCGACGGCGTGGTCATCGCTGCCCGGGTTTCCCGAGCCGGTGGGGCGGGTGCTCGGCCGGTGACAGGTCGGGCGTCCGATCGGCGAGGGTGAGCAGTTCGGCGTAGCGGCCCAGCGTGCGTTCGCTGACGCGGCGGTAGAACTCCGGGAGGGCCGCGGTCCGGCCTTCGTGGAAGGCCAGGAACTGCGGATCGGAGCGCAGCATTCCCAGGATGCGCCGGAAACTCGCGATGTCGGAGCGGAAGCCCGCGGTGCGCGCCCGGTGGACGTAGCCGATGACGCGGTTGGACGTGGTCCGCAGGCGCCGTCGCAGCATCGCGGGGGATGCGGCGTGCGTGTAGAGCTCGATGAGCTTTCCGTAGTAGGTGATCGGGTCGTAGTGCTTGATCGTCGTCACCAGGTAGGGCGCGTAGTAGAAGTTGAACGGCATGGTGGCGAGGATCCGGCCGGCGGCGGTGAGTTCGTCGTGCAGCGGGGTGCCGCCGAAGGGCACCGGGATGTTGATCGTCGGATAGGCGAACGGGGTCAGGTCCATGAACCGCTTGGTCAGCTCGACGGGTTCGTCGCCCTGGTCGGTGTCGAGCCCGAACATGAAGTTCGCTTGCAAGTAAGGCACGTTCTCGGCCAATTGCGCGAAGTGCGCGGCGACGCGTTCGACCTTCGCGGTCCCGCCGGTCCGGCCGACACCGGCTTTGTTCGAGTAGTCGGTCCAGGATTCGACGCCCGGCGCCACCATGGCGCAGTTCGTTTCCTTGAGCCGCCGGGGCCGGTCGCCGCGCAGCACCGTGAGCGAGCTTTCGATGATGTAGGGCGGCCGTTCGCCGGGAGGCTGGGCTTCCAGTGTTTCGAAGACCTGGTCGAACTTCACGGCGAAGTTGGGGTCGTGGAACACGATCAGCCGGTTCGGCAGGTGCCGGGCCAGGTACCGCAGGTCGGCCTCGAGCCGGTCGGCCGGGAGCGGTCGGTAGGTGCTGTTCCAGTCGATGCAGAAGTCGCACCGGTAAGGGCACCCCATGCTGGCGAGCATGGGCACCGCCGACAGCATCAGCGGTTTGCGTCCCCAGAAGAAGGCCGACGCGCGGATTTCCGGCATCCGTTCTTCGACGGTCGGCACGTCGTCGAACGGGCGGGCGGCCGAGATGACGGTGCCCGGGTCGAACTGCCCGGAAAGGATGTCGGTGACCAGCTCCGGGTCGCATTCGCGGACGACCAGGTCGAAGAACCGCAGGCAGTCCACCGGGAACGCCTTGGTGTGCGGGCCGCCGATCACCGTGCGGACACCGGCTCGGCGGTAGAGCTTCGCCAGCGCGTAGGCGAGGTGGCTGACCTGCGTGTAGCAGGAGATGAACACCACGTCCAGGTCGGTGGGCAGCAGGCGGTGCGGCCGGCCGACGCCGTAGTAGGTGGCGTAGAAGGTCTCGTGCCCCTGCCGGCGGCACCAGACCGAGATGGCCTGCGGCGTGATGCTCGCGTACTGCTTGGTGATGAACAGCTGGTAGGCGAAGTCCACCGGGCGCCGCGCAGGTGGACCGAGAAGATCGAGGATTCCGACTCGCACGGCGTTGTCCTCTCGGAAAGCCGGCCGGGCCGGCCGGAACGACGATCAGCGAGAAGCTGATGGCGGCGTTACCGGGGACTGGGGCGAACGCGGCGATCAGGGCTGACTATACGCCCGGGCCGGCTTCGAACCAGGCGCCGCTGAAGAGATCGGCGCAGCCTGCGTCGCGCGCAAGAAAGCCCGGCCGGGCGTTGCTTGTCCGGCACGTCTTCTCGGCGCGTAGGCTGACCGCGAGTGCCCCGGACCCCGGTGCGACGACCAGTCGACCCGAGGGGCCTGTCATGGCACGCGTCGAGTTCGCCCGTCAATGCCTGCCCACCCGTCAGCCCGCCTCCGTGGACCGGCTTGGAGGCGTCACGCGCTCCCGGAACGGTGAGCCGCGATGACCACCCGGGTGGGTGTCGAGCCGGCCGCCTCCGCGGAACCGCAACCGGACGCCCGGGAACCCGTCGCGCGGTTGCTGCGCGACCTCCGTACCACCACCGAAGGGCTGACCTCGCGGGAAGCCGCCCGCCGGTTGCTGGCACGGGGCCCGAACGAGCTGCCGTCGCACCGGTCCCGGCAGTGGCCGCTCGCCCTGGTGCGCCAGGTGATCCACCCGCTCGCGCTGCTGCTCTGGGTGGCGGCGGGCCTGTCGTGGCTCGCGGGCACCACCAGCCTGGCGTACGCGATCGTCGGGGTGATCGTGCTCAACGGCGTCCTCGCCTTCGTCCAGGAACAGCAGGCCGAGCGGGCCGTCGACGCGCTCGGTGCGTACCTGCCGGCGCAAGCGTCCGTGCTGCGCGACGGCCGGCCAAGGCCTGTGCCGGTGCGGGAACTGGTCCTGGGCGACGTCCTGCTGATCGCCGAGGGCGACCGGGTCCCCGCGGACGTCCGGCTCGTCGACGGCGTACTCGAGGTGGACGCCTCGATGCTGACCGGCGAGCCGGGGCCGGTGACCCGCACGGCGGACGCGGTCGACGACGCCGATCGTGCCCTCGACTCGCCGGTGCTGGTGTTCAGCGGCACCGCCTGCGTCGGCGGTGCCGCCCGGGGCGTGGTCCACGCCACCGGACGGCACACCGAGATCGGGCGGATCGCCGCGCTGACCGCGGGGGTCGGCCACGAGGAGAGCCCGCTGGAACGGCAGGTCCGGCGGGTGGCCTGGCTCATCGCCGGCGTCGCGCTCGCCGTCGGGATCGGCTTCCTGCCGCTGGGCGTCGCGGCGGGCCTGTCGTGGCCGGCCGCGTTCGTGTTCGCGATCGGCCTGCTGGTGGCGAACGTGCCGGAAGGGCTCCTGCCGACGATCACGCTGGCGCTGGCCGGTGGGGTGCGTTCGATGGCGAAGTCCGGCGCGCTCGTCAAACGGCTGTCCGCGGTGGAAACACTCGGGTCGACGACCGTGATCTGCACGGACAAGACCGGGACGTTGACCCGCAACGCCATGCACGTCGTGGAGGCGCATGACGCGGCGGGGGAGCCACTGACCGGATCGATGCCACTGGCCGAGACCCTCGCGCGGTGCAGCACCGCCGATCTCGGCTCGCGCACCGGGGATCCGACCGAGCTGGCCCTGCTCGACTTCGCCGCGGCGAGCGGTGCCCGGCTCGACGCGTCCACCCGGGACGCCGACCGGCTGGTGCTGTATCCGTTCGACCCGCGGCTCAAAATGATGTCCACAGTGGACGGATCGCGCACCGGGCCCCGGATGCGCGACACGAAGGGTGCGCCCGAGCAGGTCGTTCCGCGCTGCCTGACCGCCCTCGACGCGGCCGGTCACGAGGTCGGCCTGACCGCGCCGCGCCGGGCCCGGATCACCGCGCTCGTGGACGAAATGGCCGGCCGCGGGCTCCGGGTGCTGGCCGTCGCCGACGGACCGGTGCCCGGCGAGGTCCCGCTCACCCGCGACGCGGCCGAATCCGGGTTGCGCCTGCTCGGTCTCGTCGGGCTGGCCGACCCGCCGCGCCCGGAAGTCGCCGGCGCCGTCGCGGCGTGTCACTCGGCCGGGATCACCGTGCACGTGGTGACCGGGGACAACGGGCTGACCGCGGCGGAGATCGCGCGCCAGGTGGGGATCCGCGTGAGCCGCGTCATCGACGGCGGCGAACTGCTCGCGATGCCGGAAGCGGAGCTGGACGCGGCGCTGGCGACCGGGGAGGAGCTGGTGTTCGCCCGCGTGGCGCCGGAGGACAAGCTGCGGATCGCCGACGCGCTGCGCCACGGCGGCGCGGTCGTCGCGATGACCGGCGACGGCGTGAACGACGCGCCCGCGCTCCGGCGGGCGGACATCGGCGTCGCGATGGGGGCCGGCGGGACGGACGTCGCCAAGGAGGCGGCGACCGTCGTGCTCACCGACGACAACTTCGCCACGATCGTCGCGGGCGTCCGCGAAGGCCGCCGGGTCTACGACAACGTCCGAAAGTTCGTGCTCTACATCTTCGCGCACGCCGTCCCCGAAGTGCTGCCGTTCCTGCTGTTCGCGATCTCGGGCGGAGCGATCCCGCTGCCGCTGACCGTGCTGCAGATCCTGGCGATCGACCTCGGCACCGAAACCCTGCCCGCACTCGCCCTCGGGCGGGAGCCGGCCGAACCGGGCTTGATGGACCGCCGTCCCCGCAGCCGGTCCGAGGGAGTCGTCTCCGGGCGGATGTTGCTGCGCGCCTGGGGAATCATGGGCCTGCTCTCCGGAATCCTGGTGCTGGCCGCCTTCTTCGCCGTCCTGTACGAGGCGGGCTGGCACTACGGCGCCGACGTCTCGGCCGGGACCCCGCTGCACCACGCCTACCTGCAGGCCACCACGGCGAGTTTCGCCGCCATCGTGTTCTGCCAGCTCGGTACCGCCTTCGCCGCGCGCACCCAGCGGGCGTCGCTGCGTTCGGTCGGGCTCACCACGAACCGGCTGCTGCTGGCCGGCCTGGTCTTCGAGCTGGCGTTCGCCGCGGTCCTGATCTACGTCCCGGCGCTGCAGCCGGTGTTCGGCACCGCCGCGCTGCCCGCCTGGGTGATCGCGCTGCTGCTGCCGATGCCGCTGCTCGTGTGGGGAGCCGACGAGCTGTTCCGCTGGGCGGGTCGCCGGCACGCCGGGGGTGTCCGATGAGAGTGCTCACGGTGAACCCGGGCTCGTCGAGCGTCAAGCTGTCGGTCGTCGAGGACGGCCGGGAGGTGGACCGGGTCACGGTCGGCGCCGCGTCCGCCGCCCAGGCCCGGCAGCCGCTGGCCGGCCTGGTGGTCCGGCGGCATCCGATCGACGCGGCCGGGGTGCGGTTCGTGCACGGCGGCTTGAGCACCGACCCGGTCCCGCTGGACCACGCGGAAACCGCGCGGCTGACCGCGTTGACCCCGCTGGCGCCGCTGCACCAGCCGCTGTCGCTGGAACTGGCCGCGGTGGTCGCCGAGATCGTGCCGGGACCGGTGTACGCCTGCTTCGACACCGCCTTCCACGCCCGGATGCCGGAAGCCGCGGCGCACTACGCGCTGCCGAGGAGCTGGGTTCGCGAGCACGAGCTGCGGCGCTACGGCTTCCACGGTCTCTCCTGCGCGTCCGCCCTGCGCCGCACGGCCGAGCTGCTCGACCGGGAACCCACCGGGCTGCGGCTGGTCTGCTGCCACATCGGGGCCGGCGTTTCGGTGACCGCCGTCCGCGACGGCCACGGCGTGGACACGTCGATGGGCTTCACCCCGCTGGAAGGGGCGGTGATGGCCACCCGCTCCGGCAGCGTCGACCCGGGCCTGCTGCTGTACCTGCTGCGCTCCGGCGTCACCGACGCGGCCGGCCTCGACGACGCGCTCGACCGGGGGAGCGGCCTGGCCGGGATGACCGGCACCGGCGGTGACGTGCGGGACGTGCTGACCGCGCGGGACCGCGGCGACCCGGACGCCCGCACCGCGATCGAGGTCTACCTGCACCGGCTGCGCCGGGAGATCGGCGCGATGGTGGCGTCTTTGGACCGGCTGGACGCGCTGGTGTTCACCGGCGGCGTCGCCGAACACCAGCCGGCCTTGCTGGCCGAGCTCTGCGAGCGGCTGGGGGTCTTCGGGGTGCGAACCGATTCCGGGCGCTTGGCCGCTGAAGGCGACCGGGAGGTCGGCCGGGCGCCCGGGGCCGTGCGGGTGCTGGTCGTGTCCGCGCGGGAGGGCCTGGAGATCGCCCGGCAGACGACCCTGGCGATGGCCGCCCGGGCCGCGGGTGCCGGTGGACCTCGCGATCGGTGACGAACGGCCGCAGCGCGCCCGGCGGGCACGCCCCTAGCGTGAAGGCCGACGGAAGAGGAGTTCGATGCAAGCACGCGACATCATGAGCAGCCCCGTCGTCACCGTGACCCCGGGCATGACGGTGAAGTACGCCGCGAACCTGTTGTCCGCCCACGGCTTCACCGCGCTCCCGGTCCTCGACGACGACGGCCGGCTCGTCGGCGTGGTGACCGAGGCTGACCTCGTGCGGGACCGGTTCCCGCGCGACGCCCGGTACCACCCGGCCGACGGCACCGGCCCGGACGAGCCGCCCGAGCCACCGGCCGGGACCGTCGGCGGCGTGATGACCACCCCGGCGGTCGGGATGGGCGCGGGCACCGACGTGGTCGACCTGGTGCGCGTCCTGCTCGAAGACCGGATCCGCAGCATGCCGATCGTCGACGGCGCGCACGTCGTCGGCATCGTCACCCGGCGCGACCTCGTCCGGGCGCTCGCCCGCGACGACGAGGTCATTTCGGCCGACGTGCGCCACCAGCTGTCGATCTACGGCGGGCCGGGGCGCTGGACCGTCGCGGTGCACGGCGGCGAGGTCGAGGTCGTGGACGCGTTCGACGACGAGACCGACCGGCACGTCGCGACCGTGCTGGCGCAGGCCGTGCCCGGGGTGACCGCGGTCCGCGTGAGCGGCACCAGCCCGGCCGGCTGACCGGCCGGCCCCGACCCACCTGGCGGAAGGCCACGGCGATGCAGCAGACCACGACCTCGACCGGCACCACGACCACGGCTCCGGCGTACGAGGAGCACGAGCGGGACCTGGACCTGAGGTGGTGGGCCGCGGCGAACTACCTGACCGCCGCCCAGATCTACCTGCAGGACAACCCGCTGCTGCGCGAGCCCCTTTCAGTGGAGGACATCAAGCCGCGCCTGCTCGGGCACTGGGGCACCAGTCCCGGGCTGTCGATGATCTACACCCTGCTCAACCGGCTCATCCGCGACACCGGCGCCGACTGCGTCTACGTCGCCGGTCCGGGCCACGGCGGGCCGGCCCTGCTCGCGAACGCCTACCTCGAAGGCACCTACGGCGAGGCGTACCCCGCCGTCTCCGCCGACGTCGCCGGGCTGACCCGGCTGGTGCGGCAGTTCTCCACGCCCGGGGGCGTGCCGAGCCACGTCGGCGTCCAGACGCCCGGCAGCATCCACGAGGGCGGCGAACTCGGCTATTCCCTGGCCCACGCCGCGGGCGCCGCGTTCGACCACCCGGACCTGATCGTGGCCTGCGTGGTCGGGGACGGTGAGGCGGAGACCGGGCCGCTGGCGGGGTCCTGGAAGATCCCCGCCTTCCTCAACGCCCGCCGCGACGGTGCCGTGCTGCCGATCCTGCACCTCAACGGGTACAAGATCGCCGGGCCCACCGTGCTCGGCCGGGCCGACGACACCGACGTTCTCGGGTTGCTGACGGCGCAGGGCTGGGACCCGGTCGTCGTGGCCGGGGACGACCCCGCCGCGGTGTTCACGGACCTGCACCACGCCCTGACCGCGGCACACGACCGGATCCGGGACAACCAGCGGCGGGCGCGCACGGGCTCGGCCGAGCCGTTCCGGCCGGTCCGCTGGCCGGCGATCGTCCTGCGCACGCCGAAGGGCTGGACCGGCCCGACGATCGTCGACGGTGTCGTCGTCGAAGGCACGTTCCGGGCGCACCAGGTACCGCTGACCCTGGTCCGGGAGGACGTCGGACACTTCCGGTTGCTCGAGCGGTGGCTGCGGTCCTACGCCCCGGAAACCCTGTTCGACGCCGCCGGACGGCTCGTCCCGGAACTGAGGGCGCTCGCCCCCGCAGGTGACAAGCGGATGTCCGCCAGCCCCTACGCCAACGGCGGCCGGCTGCTGCGGCGGCTCGACATCCCCGCCCTGGCACCGTATTCCGTCAGCGTTCCGGCGCCCGGTGCCGTGCACCACGGCAACACCCGTCCGTTCGGTGAGCTGCTGCGCGACGTCTACCGCGCCAGTACCCGGGAATCCGACGGCGGCGGCACGTTCCGGTTGTTCTGCCCGGACGAAACGGCCAGCAACCGGCTCGGTGCCGTCTTCGAGGCCACCGACCGCTGCCTGCAGGCGCCGATCCTCACCACCGACGACCACGTCTCACCCGAAGGCCGGGTCATGGAGGTGCTCTCGGAGCACCTGTGCCAGGGCTGGCTGGAGGGGTACTTGCTGTCGGGCCGGCACGGTGTGTTCGCGACCTACGAAGCGTTCGCGATGGTCTCGGCCTCCATGCTGATCCAGCACGCCAAGTGGCTGCAGCACGCCGCGGACCTGCCGTGGCGGCGTTCGGTCGCATCACTCAACGTGTTGTTGACCTCGACGTGCTGGCGCAACGACAACAACGGTTTCTCGCACCAGGGACCGGGCCTGATCGACATCGCCATCCCGCTGGCGCCCGCCGTCGTGCGCGTCTGGTTCCCGCCGGACGCCAACACCACCCTGTCGGTGGCGGAGCAGTGCCTGCGCAGCCGCGACCACGTCAACCTGATCGTCGCGGACAAGCAGGAACACCTGCAGTACCTCGACCTCGAGGAGGCGGCCGCCCATTGCGCCGCGGGAGCGTCCACCTGGGACTGGGCCGGCACCGAAACGACCGATGGCGAACCCGACATCGTGCTCGCCGCCGCCGGTGACGTGCCGACGCTGGAGGTCCTGGCCGCGGCCCGGCTGCTCCGCGACTACGTCCCGTACCTGCGGGTGCGGGTGGTCAACGTGGTCGACCTGATGGGCCTGCTCCCGCCCGCCGACCACCCGCACGGGTTCGGCGAGCGGAAGTTCGAGCGGCTGTTCACCGCCACCACCGACGTCGTGTTCGCCTTCCACGGCTACCCCCGGGCCGTGCACCAGCTGCTGCACGGCCGCCCCGAGCCGGGCCGGTTCCACGTCCGCGGTTACACCGAGCAGGGCACCACCACGACGCCGTTCGACATGGTCGTGCTCAACCGGATGAGCCGCTACCACCTCGCCCTCGAAGCACTGCGCAGGTCCGCCCGGGTCCCCGAAGGCGGCGCGGCGCTGGCCGAGCACTGCCACGCCATGCTGACCCGTCACCACGGCTACATCCGTGCACACTTCGAGGACATGCCGGAAATCCGCGGCTGGACCTGGGCCGGCTGACCGGACGCCGGGTCGGCCCGGGACGGGTCGGGAACGGCGGCCCACGAGCCGTGGATCACCCGCATTCGCCTGCCCGGAAAGGAAGTTGGGCTGAACGATCAGGCTCACCGGTACCGGGGCGCGGTATGCTGAGGAGGACAGCGCCGAAGTGCCGAGTCCCCGCTCTTGCGACGACCGACAGCCGATGACTGAACGTCCGCACCGGACCCGTGCAGTGTCCGACGTGGCGGGAGCCGGACGGCGATGCTTGGAGCGAATCCATGAACCTCAGCGCGCTGGCCACCCGCCGTCGTCACGGCCTCGCAGCGGAACCGTTGGTCCTGGTCATGTTCGGCCCGCACGGGACACCGTCGCTCCCGGCCGGGCTGAAGCTGTCGGAGGAGCTGATCGGCCGCACCGCGATCCTGGCCCTGGACGGCGAATTCGACCTGTACACCGCGCCCGAGGTCGACCTGGCCCTCGACCTGATCCTGCGCCGGGCCCCGCGGCGGCTGGTGGTGGACCTTTCGCAGGTCAGTTTCCTGAATTCGGCGGGACTCGAGGTGCTGCTCGGCTGCCACCGGCGCGCCGCACCGCAGACCGATCTTCGCATCGTGGCGGCGACGCGATCGACGTGGCGGTTGCTGCAAATCGCCCGGCTGCACGAAACCCTGGTGATCCACACCTCGCGCGCGGCCGCCGTCGCCGCTCCGGTGTCCAGGGATCCGCGCACCTGGTCGCCGTGACCGTCGTCTCCGGTACCTCGTTCCGCCGATCAGGAAGCACGACAAGGGCTCGTGGCCGAGCCCGAGCCGGTATTGCGCCGGCGTCCCGCGTCTGCTTGCTGTTGTCCCGGTCGCTGCGCGCGTCGATCACGGCGTTGGCCGCGCGAGGTGAACGCCGAGCAGCAGCCCGCTGCGTGGCCGCGCACTCGAGCACCACACCACGGAGCACCGCGTAGGTGCGGAGGTCCAAGACGGCCGCCGGGCGGACTGCTACGAGATCAACGACGTCTCATCACCGCTTGGCTTGTCGCGACTGGTGATCGCCGGGCTGACGATCGCCGCGAGGCGCAGCTTGGTCTCGTCCTCGCTGCCGGGCGCGGCGCTCATGATCACGATCTTCAGCTCGGAGTCGCCGTCGGTCAGCACGTCGCAGTCCACCGTGACCGGGCCCACCGCAGGGTGTTCGATCGTCTTGTGGTCTTCACGATGAGCGGTCACCGTGCCGGTCGCCCACAGTTCGGCGAAACGCCGATTGCCCTTGTGCAGGAGGCGGATCAGCTCGGCCAGGCGCTGGTCACCGGGGAAGCGTCCAGTGGCGCGGCGCAGGTCGGACACGACGGCCGCGTCGGTGGCGTCACTGTCTACTTCGGACACCGGCCAGAGCGTGAGGTGTGCTGGACCGGCGTTGACCGGGAACCTGTCGCGGGCGAAGTTCCGCAGGTGCGGAGGCGATGAAGCGGGGTGCCCGAGCAGCGCGGCCCAGCCGGGGTTCCACCAGATCAGCTGCCAGTCGGCCGCGAAGACGGCGACCGCGACGTCACCCAGCCGGGTGAGTACCCGGCGGACGCCGGGCGGGATGTGGTCGGAGATCGCGCCGTCCGCCGGTGGCGCGAGGCGGGCCAGCCGGTACAGGTGTTCACGCTCGGCGGTGGACAGCTGCAAGGCGCGCGCCAGCGCCGCGACCACCGGCGCCGAAGGTGTCGTGGCCCGCCCCTGCTCCAGGCGCACGACGTAGTCGACCGACACGCCGGCGAGCTCGGCGAGCTCCTCGCGGCGCAGCCCGGCCGCGCGGCGCGTCCGGCCGGCCGGCAGCCCCGCGGCCGAGGGCGGCAGCCGATCCCGCCACGTGCGGATCATCGCACCGAGCTCGGTGCCGGAAGCAGGGGTCACGACGTCCATCTTCCCGCAGCCGCGGCCGCCCGGCCGGGTAAGAGGGTGGTACTGCTGTTCCTACCGTCGAGGCGTCCCTGGCCGGGGCGCCGTGAGCGGACGAAGGTGGATTCCATGACGATCACCTTCATCACCGGAGCGAACAAGGGGCTGGGCCGCGAGACCGCCCGCCGGCTCGTCGAACTCGGCCACACCGTGCTGGTCGGCGCCCGCAACGCCGAACTGGGCGCCGAAGCCGCTACGGCGCTCGGCGCGCGGTTCGTCCCCATCGACGTGACCGACGACGCTTCCGTCGCCGCCGCGGCGGCGAACGTCGCCGGTCACGAGGGCTCGATCGACGTCCTGATCAACAACGCCGGCGTCAACGGCCCGGTCGGCGACCCCAGCGCCCTGACCGCGGCGGACGCCTTCGGGGTCTTCGACGTCAACCTGGTCGGCGTGGTCCGGACGACCACGGCGTTCCTGCCGCTGCTGCGCCGGTCGGCGGACCCGGTCATCATCAACGTCAGCAGCGGGCTCGGCTCCCTGGCCATCACCCACGACCCGGCGCGGATCGAGTCGAAGGTCATCGCGCCGCTCTACACCGCCTCGAAGGCGGCGCTGACGATGTTGACCACCCAGTACGCCAAGGCGCTGACCGACGTTCGCGTCAACGCCGTCGACCCCGGCTACACCGCGACCGACCTCAACGGCCACAGCGGGCCGCAGACCGTGACCGAAGGCACGGACGCCATCGTCGGCCTCGCGACCGAGAAGCCCGGCGCCCCCTCCGGGCGCTTCGTCGACCGGGACGGCGTCATCGCCTGGTCCTGAGCCAGGCCGCGGCCGACGGTGACCTGCTGGGTCTGGGTGAACCCGGCGAACACTGCTTCCAGTGGCACCTCACGGCCGCTGTCCTCGTCCCCGCCGTCGGACCGCGACCACCTGCCCGCCTGGTCCGGGGCGTGCGACCACACGTGGGCCGCGAGCCCGTGATCGCGTTCGTCGGCCATGCCAATCGCGCTCCTCGCGGTCCCGGCGCGGGATGACCACCAGGACGGGACGGGACCGAAGATCTCCTCCCGAGCGAGCCGGAAATCGTTGCGGGTCGCGGCGAACACCCTCGTCGAACTGCTTCTCGTCGAGCACCCGTGCCCGGGTCGCCGGCCGGCCACGCCGGACTGTCAGCCCGGCCCGCCGGTGAGCAGTGGCAACCGCGCCGCTATTGCCTCGTGAGCACCCACGGCATGAGTTTTCCGGCGAGCGCCCGGGTGAACGGGCGAACCAGTGCCTGCAGTTCGGCGCAGGCGGACTCGCCGATGTGCGCGTAGGGAGTCACGCTGTTCTCGTCGGTCGCTTCTTCGATTTCCGCTCGGCGGACCGCGCCCGCGGGCGTGAACGCCGGGTCGGCGTCGCCGGTGAGCCAGTCTCGCTCACGGAGGCGGGCGGCGGCCCGGTTCCAGTCCCCTTCGGACCACGACCGGGAGGTGCGCAACGTCTCGGCGGGGACGGCGCCGGAAGCAGCGTGGGTGAGGAGGGCTTCGATGCCGTCCAGACGTGCCGTCAGCAGGGCCGCGATGTGCGCGTCGCCGCGGTACTCCCGGAGCAGGGTCTGCGCGTGCCACAGGACCAGATGGGGCTCGGTGGGCCACGGCAAGGCCGCGTGGGCGGCGAAAAGGGGCCGGCCGATGACATCGCCGGCGACCGTTTCGGCGGCCTCGCGCGCCAGAGCGGCGGCCCGGCGCATCTCCGGCGAGCCGGTCGCCTCGCCCAGGATGCCGCGCAACGCCCGGTCGGCCGCGGCGTACCGCGCGGCCAGGACGGCGTCCGGGTCGGTGGTGGACCAGGCGGCGGTGATCGACGCCCGGACGAGGGCCGGGTTGAAGTTGTAGAAGGTCGCGACCACGACCGGCGCCGGGACCGCGCCGAGCGCCGCCGACCTCGACGCGAAATAGCCGGCGCGGCCGGTGAGACCGAGCTTCTCGTACGCGGCAGCGGCTTCCGGGGCGAAGTAGATCATTCCGTGGTAGGGCTCGAGGAGTCGCCAGGTCCGGCGCGCCGCTTCGATCACGCGGGCAACATACCATCCGGTCGGTACGGCGTGGGTCGCCTTTCACCCGGGCAAGGTGGCTTTCGAAGTCACGGTTCGCAGTGCGCCTCGCAGCAGCCGGGCGATCTGGGGGGACGTCCAGCCGGTGCGGATGGCGAGTTCGGCCGTCGTGAGGTGGTCCACCGCCGTCGACCACAAGGCGAAGCGCTGGCGAGGCGGTAGCTGCGTCACCTCGTCGAGCAGCACCGCGTCCCGCAGTGCCGCGTCCAGCCGTGGCCGGTCGATCCGCCGGCCCAGTTCGGTGCGCAGCTGCATCAGGACGCGCGCGCGCACCTGCCGCCCGGCGTCCGCGACCGCTCGTGAGTCGGTGGCATCCGGCTGTGCGCAAAGGATCCGGCTGCACAACGTGGCACTCCGCCGGCGGGAATGGCCGGTCTGGCACGCGACCCGGTAGACCAGCGTCAGCATCCGGCCGGGCAGGTCGACCTCCGCGGGCTCCCACTCCGGCACCGGGCGCGTCGGCGAGGGCCGGGAGTGGCTCTCGGTCGTCATCCGGTCACCTTCGGCCGCGCTGAGTCCGCCGGCAGGTGCTCCAGCAGCCAGACGAGTTCCGCGGCGTCGATGATCCCGGCGTCCGCGGCGCGGACCCAGGCATCGGCTGCTCGCCGGGTGAACTCGCGCGTGAGGAGGGCTTTGGTCGTGTGCTGGACGCTGGTCATCGGCTGCTCCCGGTGGGCGGGTGACGCGGGTTCGGCCACCGGGGTCCGGGGTTGCCGTGACGTGTTGTTCTCCCGAATCCTAGGCCCGCTTCCGCGGGCAAGCGTATCGGCGTTTCGCCTCGCGGCCGGGTTCAGCCGAATAGACCAGTGGTGCCACCGGGGAGCCCGCAGATTGGTCTCTTCGGCGCAGTTGATGTGACACACGGCCCTAGCTGTCACCCCTGCCTCGACCGGATGCTGGGGACACGGAGAGCAACACGCGGACGGCGGGTGGAGTCGTCGCACCGCCTCCGCGTCGCTGGGGGCTCAGTCGCACGTCGTGCTCGCGCCTCCGAGAATCTCCGGCCCCTGAACGATTCCTGGTTCACGAGTGCATGAAGGAGTCATCGTGGTCACCCACCACTATCCGCGTGGTCCGGATCTGTTCGCCGGACTCGGTTCCGGCAAACGTCAGCAGGCCCGCGCCGTCGAGGCGAACCGTCGCGCCGATCCGGTGTTCGTCGATCCGAGCGGGCGCCGGCGGCTGCTGGTTCGCGGTTCGGCCGGGGTACTGGCCGTCGCGGGGGTCGCGTTCATCGCGGGTACCGGGCTGTTGCTGGCCAACCAGCCGGCGACGTCCGCCGCCGGCGACGTCGAGTCCAATTCCGCGCCAGGCGTCCTGCCGGCCGTCCCGGGTGCGGGGCGACAGCCGGCCGCCGGTGCGGGAAAGCAGCAGCCGCCGGGGACGGGCTGGAATCCCGGCCCGCAGATCGCCATACCCGCGAACGTCCTTCCCCTGTCCGCGGTAGCGGGCGGCGCCGTTCCGGGAGGACAGCAGCCCGCAGGCGGTGCGCAGAGTGGCACGAGCGGGCCCGCGGCGGCGCAGCCGCAGGCGGGGAACCAGGCGGCCGCCGTCCCGGCGCCGGTGAACCGGGCCGATCCCGTTCAGCCGGCCCGACCCGTGGCCGTGGTCCCGCCGGTGGTGGTGGTTCCGCCCGTGGCCGTGCAGCCACCCGCCCCGGCGGTGGTGGCGCCGGTCGTGTCCGTCGTCCCACCCGTGCTCGAGGTCGTCGGTGGTGTGGTCGCACCCGTGACCGGGGCGGTCGGGTCGCTTCTCGGTAACCTGCTGTGACCGGGCGCCGGAGGTGGCGAGGCCGCCTCCGGCTGCCTTGGGTGTTCGCGGGCATCGCGGTGGCCCTGCTGTCGGTGATGCTGGTCATCGCGGGGCTGGCGAGCTCTCAGGTCAGCAACGACGCCAAAGCGCACGACCCGGTGGGCACCTCGTCGGTGCCCGCCGCCGTGATCGACGGTGGCGCGGTGGTCGACGCGGCCCGGTCTCCGGTGGTCTCGCGGGCACCGGCCGCCAAGACCGTCGCACTGACCTTCGATGACGGCCCCGATCCGACCTGGACGCCCCAGATCCTCTCCATCCTGCGCAAGCACCAAGTGCCCGCGACCTTCTTCGTGGCCGGCTCGATGGCATCGCGCCATCCGGAACTGCTCCGCAGGATCCACGACTCCGGTTCGGAGATCGGGCTGCACACCTTCACCCACCCCGACCTGGTGGACGTCTCCCCGTGGCGGCTGGACCGGGAGCTGGACCAGACGGAAATGGTGCTCGCCGGCAGCACCGGCCTGACCACCAACCTCTTCCGCCCGCCGTACTCCTCCAGTGTCTCCGCGGTCGACGACCTCGGCTACCGCACCGTGCAGTCGGCTGCGGCGCGCGGCTACCTCAGCGTTTTCACCGACACCGACAGCGACGACTGGGCGCGGCCGGGGGTCGCCGCGATCGTGCACAACGCCACACCGCCCTCGGACGCGGGTTCCATCGTGCTGCTGCACGACGCCGGCGGCGACCGGTCCGAGACGGTCGCGGCGCTGGACCTGCTGATCCCGCGCCTGCAACAGCAGGGCTACCACTTCGCCACCGTCACCGCCGCGGTCGGGATGGCCCCGGCCAACCAGCCCGCCACCGCGCGGGACCGGGTGACCGGCGAGATCCTGCTGGGCGCCATCGGCGTTTCCCTCACCGTGGTCGCCTGGCTGCAGTGGATCCTGCTGGGCGTCGGCGTACTGGTGATCCTCCGGCTGCTGCTGATGCTCGGCTACGCGGGCAGGCACGCCCGGCAGCGCCGCCATCCGCGCTGGAGCTGGGGACCCCCGGTGGCCGAACCGGTCTCGGTCGTCGTGCCCGCCTACAACGAGTCGGCCAACATCGAAGTGGCGCTGCGGTCCATCCTGGCCAGTGACCACCCGGTGGAGGTCGTGGTCGTCGACGACGGGTCCACCGACGGCACGGCCGATCTCGTCGAAGCGCTCGCCCTCCCCGGGGTACGGGTCCTCCGCCAGCGCAACCAGGGCAAGGCGGCCGCGCTGAACGCCGGGATCGCGCACGCCCGGTACGACCTCATCGTCATGGTCGACGGCGACACCGTGCTCGAACCCACCGCCGTCCGGCGTCTGGTGCAACCCTTCGCCCGGCCCGGGATCGGGGCGGTGTCCGGCAACGTGAAGATCGTCAACCGCGACACCTTCCTGACCAGGCTGCAGCACATCGAGTACGTCATCGGGTTCAGCGTGGACCGCCGCATGCACGACCTGACCGGGTCGATCTGCACGATCCCGGGTGCCGCGGGCGCGTTCCGGCGTGCCGCCATCGCCGATGCCGGTGGCCTGAGCTCGCTGACCCTGGCCGAGGACACCGATCTGACCATCGGGATCGGCCGGGCCGGCTGGCGGATGGCCTATGTGGACGATGCGGTCGCCTGGACCGAGGCCCCGGCGACCCTGCGGCAGCTGTGGCAGCAGCGGTTCCGCTGGACCTACGGCACGATGCAGTCGGTGTGGCGGCACCGCCGGGCGGTCGTCCAGCGGGGCACGGCGGGCCGCCTGGGCCGGTTCGGGCTCCTGCACGTCCTCGCGTTCCAGATCGTGCTGCCGGTGACCGCGCCGCTGATCGACGTCTTCTTCGTCTACGGCTTGTTCTTCCTCGATCCCGGGACGACGCTCGTGCTCTGGCTGTCGGTGATGCTGCTGCAGAGCGCGGGCGCCGCGTACGCCTTCCACCTCGACGGCGAGCCGAAGAGTGCGTTGTGGCTGATCCCGATGCAGCAGCTGGTTTACCGCCAGCTGATGTACGTGGTCCTCATCCAGTCGCTGGGCGCGGCGGTGTCCGGGATTCTCGTGCGCTGGCAGCGGATGCACCGCATCGGTGCGCTGCGGGCGACCGTGCGGGCCGGGGTGGCGCCCGCCGAGCCGGTCGAGCCTCGGGTCGCTCCGGCCGCCGAACCCCCGCCGCCGGGGCGCCGTGACCGGTGGCTCGACAGCCTGCGCGCGGTCGCGCTGGTGCGGGTCGTGCTCTACCACGCCACGGGCTGGGGGTGGCTGAGCCTCGCCTTCCCGTCCATGGGCGTGATGTTCGCGCTCGGCGGTTCCCTGATGGTGAGCTCACTGCGCCGCACACCCGCGGTGGACGTCGTCGGCCACCGCATCCGCCGGCTGTTGCCCCCGCTGTGGCTCTTCGGCCTGGTCGCGGTCGGGCTGATGCTCGCGCACGGCTGGGCCCGGGACACCGGCGACCTCGCCCTGAGCTGGCCGCGGATGGTGCTCTGGGTGTTCCCGATCCTGGACCCGCCCGGCAGTCTCTGGGGTGCGGACTTCACGGTGGCGCTGTGGTACCTCCGCGCCTACCTGTGGTTCGTGCTGCTCAGCCCGCTGCTGCTGCTCGCGTTCCGCCGCCGGCCGGTCGTCACCGTGCTCGCCCCGCTGGTCTTCGTCGCGGTGGACGCCGTACTGGGCTCCCCGCTGGCCGATTCGGGGCCGGTCGGCGAGGGGGTGCTGGACTTCGTCACCTTCGGGGCGTGCTGGATGCTGGGCTTCGCCCACCGGGAAGGGTTGCTCCGCCGGATTCGTCCGGCCGTGCTGGCGGGACTGTTCGCTGCCGCGGTGGGGCTGGGCGCCTGGTGGACGGCGGGGCACCCGCTGCCGGACGGGACGTTCGACCTCAACGAGATCCCGCTCGGGCAGGCGCTGATCTCCGCCGCCGCGATCCTCGTGTTCCTGCGGGTGTCGCCCAAGCTCGCCTGGCTGGACCGGACGCCGGTGCTCGGCCGGCTGGTGACCGTGCTCAACGCGCGTGCGGTGACGATCTACCTGTGGCACAACGTCGCCATCGACGTTTCCTATCCCGTCGACGACTGGCTCGGCTGGTCTTCGCTGCCGGTTCGGCTGGCGACATCGGCCGTCCTCACGGCCGTGGCCGTGCTCGCCTTCGGCTGGGTCGAGGACCTGGCGGCCCGCCGTCCCCCGCGGCTCGTTCCCGGTGGCCGCCGGAAGCCGGTCGTTCCCGCGGTCGTTCCGGCGGGCGTCTGACGATCCTCGTGGTGTCGATCTTGTCTCGTTTAGCGGGGATTCTGCGGGGAATCCCGGAGGAGTAAGTGCACCAGTGGTCGCCCCGGTCCCCGGCGCCATGACTTGGGGAAAGGCTTCCATGGTTGTATCTCCGGAGAGCGTCGATGTTCGCGCGAAGTCGCGTGACGACTTCAGTGAACTTGTTCGCCTCGTGCGGGGTGAAGGCCTGCTCGACCGTCGCCGCGGCTACTACGCGGTGAAAACCGGTCTCACGCTGCTCGCGCTGGTCGGCGGGTGCGTGGCATTCGTGGTGCTGGGCGATTCGTGGTGGCAGCTGGCCACCGCGGTCTTCTTCGCGGTGGTGTTCGCCCAGATCGCTTTCCTCGGCCACGACGCCGGGCACAACCAGATCTTCCGCACCGGGCAGGCCAACGATCGCGCCGGCTACGCCTTCGGTGTCGTAGTCGGGATGAGCTACGGCTGGTGGATGGGCAAGCATCGCCGGCACCACGCCAATCCCAACCACGAAGGCGACGATCCCGACATCGACATCCCGCTGCTCGCCTTCACCCGGGGACAGTCGGTCGGCAAGAGCGGGTTCGTGCGCTGGACTTCGAAGCACCAGGCGGCGCTGTTCTTCCCGTTGCTGTTGCTGGAAGGGCTGAGCCTGCACTGGGCCGGCATCCAAGCGGTGTGGCGCGGCGAGGTCAAAGCGCGCCGGCTCGAGGCGGTGCTGCTGATCGCCCACGTCGGTGTGTACCTCGGTGCGCTGTTCGTGGTGTTGTCGCCGCCGGTGGCGGTCGCGTTCATCGCGGTGCACCAGGGGCTGTGGGGCGTCTACCTGGGGTGCTCGTTCGCGCCGGGCCACAAGGGCATGCCCACCTTCACCGACAAGACGCAGCTGGACTTCTTGCGCAAGCAGGTGCTCACCAGCCGCAACGTCCGCGGCGGTCCGTGGGTCGACTTCACGCTCGGCGGGTTGAACTACCAGATCGAGCACCACCTGTTCCCGAGCATGCCGCGCGCCAACCTGCGCCGCGCGCAGCCGCTCGTGCGAGCGTTCTGCGCCGACCACGGGATCGACTACGCCCAGTGCGGACTGCTGAAGACCTACCACTACGTCCTGCGACACCTGCACGACGCGAGCGCGCCACTCCGTGCGAAGAGCGCACCCGCCCGGTAGCCGCGGCCTGACCCCACCGCCGCAATCCCGCGGTCGGCCGCGAGAAGCGGCACTTTCACGTGAAAGTGCCGCTCAGCCAGGGGAGACGTGGGCCGGGCAGCCGGGACGGTTCCGGTCCGGTCGGGCCGGCGGGCCTGCCAGTGAGGAAAGTGCGCCTGGCGTGGGCGAAACCGTGGCGGTCGTCGAAGATGTCGCGGCTCATCTCGGCGAGTTCCCGTACCCGGTAGGTTTCCAGCGGCCGGCGTTGCTCGTCGGCCGTCCGGGTGGCTCTTTTGCGGTCGAGCAGCGCCCTCGCGCGCCCGCCGGCGACCAGTTCGGTGGCGTAGTCCAGCGCGGTCGCGAGGAATTCGGCGCGGTCGCTCGCGGCGAGTTCGTCGACCATCCCGATCCGGGCCGCTTCGGCGGCGGTGACCGGCTCGCAGTGCGTGGTGAGCCGGTCCGCCTGTGCTCCGCCGACCCGGTGCGGCAGCACGTAGGTCCAGTACTCCGAGCCGTACAGGCCCATCTTCCGGTAGTGCGGGTTGAACAGGGTGCCGTCCCGGGCGATCACCCGGTCCGCGCCGAGGGCCAGCATCACCCCACCCGCGCCCGCGTCGCCGGCGAGCGCGGACACCACGAGCTGGCCGGTGCAGGCGATGATCTCCCGGCAGAGGTCGTCGATCGCGGTGATGTTCCGCCAGGCTTCCGCCGCGGGATCCGGATGGGCGTCGATGACACCCAGGTGCAAGCCGTTGGAGAACACCTCGCCGCCGGCCAGGACCACGGCAGCGGTGTCTTGCGCGGCCGCGTGGCGCACGGCCGCGGCCAGCCGCCGGCACTGCGCGGTGGACATCGCGCCGTTGTAGAACTCGAAGCGCACCAACCCCACTTCGCCGAAACGCCGGTAGCCGACCTCCCGAAGGCTCGGCGGGTCCGCGATCTGCGGTGCCTCGGGAACGCCACCGAGCGCGAGTGCGGCGGGGAGCTTGACCGTCGTGCCCGGGGCCTCGGGGGCCAGCCGCCGCGCGTGCCCGATCCACAGCGCGCCATCGCCGGTGCGGACCAGCACCGCGCCGGCACTGCGTGCCGCGATGGTGCCGGGTTCGCCGGGCGAGGGTTCGCCGGGATGGGCGTCGAACACCGCGACCGGCACACCGGCCAGCTCCGTGTGCACTCCGGGACGGCCGTCCGCGGCGCGGATGCGACGCAGGATGTGGTCGGCCGGGTCCGCCCAGGAGAAGGACCGGTCGGCCTGCCGGACCAGGGGGCGGAGCCCGCCCACCGCGCCGGGCCGCCGGCGGTCCTGGCTTCGCGGCGTGAAGCCGGTGTCTTCGGCTTTGGCCACCACCTCGTCGATCAGGCTCATCGCGGCGTCGGACACCTCGGTGTTGTAGAGGGTGCTCTTGCGCGGTGGATCGGCCGGCATCCGGAACACCCGCGTGCCCCAGACCGGCCCGCCGTCGAGGTCGCCGGTCGCCTGCAGGGCGGTCACGCCCCAGGTGTGCTCGGCGTCCATGATCGCCCAGTCGAGCGCGGACGGGCCGCGGTCCCCCGGCGGGCCGGGATGGATGATGATCGTGCGGTATCTCCGCCAGACCGGTTCCGGCACCCGCCGGCGCAGGAACGGGCAGATGATCAACTCGGGATCGACGGCCGCGGCCGCGGCGGTCATCTCCGGCGGGTCGTGCACCGGCCGGACCGTGACGCGGTGACCGCGAGCGCGTAGACCGGCCCAAGCGCGCTGGCTGAGGCCGTTGAACGCGGAGCACAGCAGCAGGATCTTCACCGGGCCTCCGATCACGCGGTCCTCGAGCCGACCTGAGCTGCCGGACGTTCGGCAAGAGGCAACGAGCGGCCGGTCGACGGTACTCGGCGCCGCGACCCCGGTGACGCGGCCAAAGGGGTGGACACGTTCGGCCGACCAGGGCTATCCGGACGACCCCCGCCGGCCGGGTGGCCTGCGGGGGTCGTGGTGGTCGAGCTGGGGCGCTACAGCGGCAGGAGGGGGAGGAGGACGGCGCCGGCGGCGCTGGTGATGGCGACGACGGCGCCGTTGACGATGCCGATGACGGAGTCGATCAAGCCGCCGACGATGACGATGCCCATGATGGGTTCTCCTTCGTGTTCGGTTGGATCTGTTCGCGGGCTGGGGTGTTCGGTGTGCTGGTCATCCGGTGCAGTTGGGGACGGCCGGAACGCTGCCGACGCAGTTGTTGGGGGTATTGGCGGTGATGGGTGTGTTGGTGGTGGTCATGGTGCCGCCCTGGCGGTAGACGCCGCCGGAGTCGCCCAGGAGCAGCAGTGCGTGGTTGTTGGTCACGGCGGTCTGGGTGAGGGTGGTGGCGGTGGAGCCGACCGCGGAGATTCCCCCGCCGCGTCCGGCGCTGTTGCCGGTGACGAACAGGGGGCTGCCGGTGACGCCGGTGACGGTCAGGGTGCCGCGGAGTCCGTTGTAGACGGCGCCGCCGTCGCCGAGCAGGGTGGTGTTGCCCGACAGCGGGCTGTTGGTGAACGTCGCGGCGGGTGCGGTACCGGTGGGGGTGTCGGCGTTGGCGAGGCCACCGCCGTTGCCGGAGGCGGTGTTGCCGGTCAACGTACTTCCGGTGAGGGTGACCGCGCCGCGGTTGAGGACGCCGCCGCCGTTGCCGAGCACGTTGCCGCGGGTGAACGCGACGCCGGTGGTGAGGGTGAGGCTGCCGGTCGGGCCGACTTCGGCGATGCGGAAGAGCCCCAGGCCCAGCAGGGAGGCGTTGGTGACGGTGGCGGGGCCGATCATTTCGATCGGGGTGGTGATCACCGGGAGCGCGTTCGCGGCGCCGCCGTGGGCGGTGGTCATGCCGTAGGTGCAGCCGCCCGCCAGGACGAGGGTGTCCGAGGTGGGGGTGGAGTTGGCCAGGTTGACCGCCGCGACGAGGGCGTTTTCGCTGCAGGCCACCGGAATGGTGATGGCCTGCGCCGCCGGGGCCAGCGCGATCAGGCCTCCGGCCGCGATGGTGGCTCCGAACATGGTCCTGGCTATGGCGTGGATGCGTCGCATGACTATTTCTTTCCTGGAACAGGATAGTGCGGGCCGCGTTGGATCGGTCCACGAAAAAAGACCTCGGCTGGTGATCTGTGCCGCAATCGCGGCGGACAGGCCAGGTACCGAGGTCCGGGGTAACAGCCGATAGTCTATCCTCGGCCGCCGGATGATCGATACCCGGGTCCCCTGAATGGCGGCAAGCAAACGGTTCAGCTGCCACATTCGGACCGATGTGAATTGTTTTCGATCCGGGCCGCTGTGTGATTAATCGGATTCGATGGAAATCGATGGTTTGGCTTCGGATTCGACGCCGGTATTGGGGGAACGTCCTCGCAGGGGAGTGAACTATCGTCGTTTGGTTGCCAAGGATCCGCGACGGGGCGAGTGTGGGTCTTGGGAGTGCCGGCGGAACCTGTGCCGGATATCCGGCGCGGAAACGCCATCGTCAAAGTGGTTTCCCGGCCGCACTCCCGGTTCCGTGGCTTCAGCCCGGATCCACTCGACACCATGAAGGTTTTCCCATGAGATCAAGCGCACGTACCACTACGGCTCGTCGAACCCGTACCGGCCTCATCGGACTGGGCACCGCCGCGGGGTTCGCCTTGATCGTCCCTGGCGCCGCGCACGCCGACCCGGTCGGCTGCACCCGTGTCTTCAACGGTTCCGGTGACACCCTCACCTGCACCGCGGGCATTGCCGCCGGGCAGTTCCTCACCGGTACCGCCGGCAACGACTTCGTCACCGTCACCGGTGGGCCCATGAGCGGCACCATCGACGCCTTGGCCGGCAACGACACGATCACCATGAACGGCACGGCGGGCACCACCGGTGCTCCCGGCGGCGCGGGTGGGTCCGGCACGAGCACCAGCCCGGCCGGATTCGCCGGCGGTGCCGGCGCGGCAGGCGGCGTGGGTGGCCTCGCGCTGGCCGGCACGGGGACGGTCAACGGCGGGGACGGCGCCGACAGCGTCACCGCCACCGGTGGCGCCGGTGGGACCGGTGGCCTCGGCGGCAGCGGCGGAGCCGGAGTCCTCGGCGGAGCGGGTGGTGCCGGTGGCGTCGGCGGCGCGGGCGGCCAGGCCGGCGTCGGCGTCATCCACGGCGGCCTCGGCAACGACACGGTGAAGGTCACCGGTGGCGCGGGTGGCGCCAGTGGGGCCGGTGCGCTCGGCGGCGCGAGCGGACCCAGCGCCGGAACCGGCGGCGTCGGCGGCGTCGGCGGCGCGGGCGGCGTGGGCGGGATCGGTCTCGGCAGTTCGGGGATCGTCAGCGGTGACGACGGCCTCGACGGCACCACGGTGGCCGGTGGCGCCGGAGCCAATGGCAGCGCGGGCGGAACGCCGGTGCGGGTCACGGCGGTGGCGCGGGCGGTTTCGGCGGCGTCGGGGGAGCGGGCGGGATCGGCAGTTCCGGTTCCGTCACCGGCGACGCGGGCAATGACACCTTGAAGGTCACGGGCGGGGCCGGGGGTCTCGGCGGGACCGCGGGCAAGGGCGGCAACGGCATCGGCGGTGGCCAGATCGGTGGCGCCGGCGGTGGTGGCGGCGCCGGTGGTGCCGGCGGCGTCGGCACCAGCGGGACCGTCAACGGCGGGCTCAACGACGACAGCCTCACCGTGACCGGTGGCAACGGCGGCACCGGTGGCAGCGGTGGCAACGGCTGCAACCCGGCCGCCGGTGGCGCCGGCGGCGCCGGCGGGACTCTCGGCGCCGGTGGCGTCGGCAGCTCCGGCACCGTGACCGGTGGCGGCGGCACCGACGTCCTCATGACGGCGAACGGCGTCCCGGGGCTCAACGGCATCGGCGGTACGGCCGGCTTCATCGTCGTGTGCTTCGCCTGATCACCGATCTCGCTGAACCCAGCCCGAGAGGGACGGCTCCGGCCGTTCCCCCCGGGCTGTTCGACGAGCAGGGCGAACGGGTGCGCGGTCAGGAACCCGCTTCCCGGAGCCGGGCGACGAGGGCGTCCACCGGTACGGTGGCCAGGGCGACCCGGGCGTCGCTGCTGCCGTAGGGCAGCCAGAGCGTGCCGTCGTGGATCATCCCGCCGCAGGAGTAGACGACGTTGGGGACGTAGCCATCACGCTCGTCCTCGTCCGGCACGAGCAGCGGCTCGGGCAGCGCGCCCACGATCCGGGCCGGGTCGGCGAGGTCGAGCAGGAGGGCGCCGATGGCGTAGGTCCGCATCGGCCCTACGCCGTGGGTGAGCACCAGCCAGCCCGCCGACGTTTCCAGCGGCGAGCCGCAGTTGCCGACCTGCAGCAGCTCCCAGGCCGCCGTCGGCCCGTGCAACGGCACTTCGCCGGACCACGAACGGCCGTCGGACGAGGTCGCCAGGCTCGTCGTTTCCCCGTCTCCGCGGCACAACGCCAAGTGCGTGCCGCCGACGAGCCGGGGGAACAGCGCCATGCCCTTGTTGCGGGCCGCCGGTCCGGTGAGGGCGAACGCGCTGAACGACGTCAGGTCGGCGCTTTCCAGCAGCTGGGGTGCCACGGTGGCGCCGTTGTACGCGGTGTAGGTGGCCCGATATCCGGTCTCGCCCGTGTCGGCGGTGAAGCGGACGAAGCGGGCGTCTTCCATGCCGTGGCTTTCGGTCGCGCCGACCGGCCACAACAGCCGTTGCGCGAGATCGGTGTCGCCGGGAAAGCTCACCGTGTAGCCGGAGGCGGCGAGTTCGCGGATGCGCTGGGTCGTGCCGGCCGCCCCGGCGCGTTCGAGCAGGCGCGGATCGAGGGTGGCGAGCGCGTGGTCGAGGTCGGACTGGCCGAAGGGATCGGGGAGGGTCGCGGTCACGGTGGCGGTGATCTCGTTGTCGCAGTCGTCGTGGTCCAGGGCGGCGCGCAGCCACGAGCGGCTCCAGGAGTCCGGCTGGCGCTCACCCGTGCTCACCGGACCGGTCCGGGAATGCCACTCCGCGCGTGTCCCGGGCCCCAGGACGCCGGTGGCGAACCCGATCGAGGAGATGTGTCCTTCGCCGATCCCGCGCAGGCTGAGCACCACTCGCACCTGACCGGGCGACAGCCCGTCCTGCCGGGGGTGCGCCACCAGGGACGGGTTGCACAGCGCGGCCGCCTCGACCGCGTACTCGTGCGTGAAGTACGCGCCGAGGAGCAGCCGGCGCCGAGCGTCGAGAGAGCGGGGATCGACGAGCCGGTGGCTCATGATCGACGCGTTGTGCTCGAGGACCGCGAGCAGATCCCGGTGGCGGCCGGCGAAACCGGCCAGTACCCGGTCCACTGTGGAATCGATCGAACCTGCCGGCAGGGCGAGGACGCGCGCGATCAGCGCACCCGCCCGTGACCGGGTCTCCGGTGCCTCCTCGCCGGGCACGAACAGCTTCGTCACCACTCGCGTGGGGTCGGGCCGGAACCCGGCCGGGTGCCGGGTCACCAGTCCCGCGCTCTCGCCGATCACGCCGTACCGACGCCCGTCAGCGCGCCGGTGCGCAGCCGCGTGAGCTGGAACGTCGCGAGCATCGCCAGCGTCGATTCCGCACCCTGGTTGCGGTTGACGCCGTCGGCGCGGAGCCCGTCGCCACAGCCGCCGGTGTCCCGGTCCAGCAACGGCACGCCGGCGTCGTTGGCCCCCAGGAACCAGGCACGGGCCAGCTCCACGATGGACGCCCAGCGGGCGTCGCCGGTGACCGCGTGGGCCCGGGCGCAGGCCGCCGCGAGCGCCGCCACCTCGATCGGCTGCTGGTCGAATCCGGGCGGCGACTGGCTCGGTGCCCAGCCACCGGTGGGCACCACCGACAACCGGGCCTCCCGGGTCTGCCGGTCCGCCAGCCAGTCCAGGGCACGCAGGCCGTCGGCGAGTGCGCCGGAATCGGGCAGCAGTGCGCCGGCGGCGATCAGGACCTCGGCGACCGCGGCATTGGCGTATGCCAGCCGGGGCTCGGGCCACGGCCAGTCCCGGCCGGGCGGAACCGGCCCGATCGCCGTGACAGCGGCGCCGAGCAGCGCCCGCGCCGGCACGTCCGCCGGGAACCGGGTGAGCACCTCGGCGGCGCCCAGCGCGGCGAACACCATCGCGCGCAGGTCCGGAGACCGGCGGCGGGCGCCCGCGTCGAACAGCAGCCGGGCTTCGGTGCGCAGCCACGCGCGTCCGGCGTGCGCTGCCGTGCTGCCGAGTCCCCAGAGCGCGCGGCCCCACCAGTCACCGAGACCGGGGGCGTCCTGCCAGCGGCGGTCGTAGCCGAGCCGGTTGCGGAAGCGGCCGTGCTCGTGCGCGTGCGCGGTGAAGGCGAACAGCGTTTCCTGCACCCGTGACAGCTGGGGGGGCAGGTCCTGCTCGCGGCTCAGCACCACCAGGCCGCGAGCGGCATCGTCGAGGCAGTAGCCGTGCTCGCGACGCGGGATGGCCCCGCACGCGTGCTCGAAGAGACCGACGTCGTCGGACATGCGCAGCAGGTGCCGGTCGTCCAGCATCACGCCACGACCCGGGGCCGGGCGGAGACGAGCTCGGCGCCGAGCCGGCTGTACTGCGCGGCCACCGACGCCCAGCCGAGGTCACCGGCGACGATGCCGGCGGCCGCGGCCATCCGGCCCGCCGCGGCCCGGTCGGTGAGGATCTCCTGGAGCGCGTGCGCGATGGCCGCCGGATCCCGGTGGTCCACGAGCAGGCCCGCACCGCCGGAGAGCAGCTCGACGGCGTGCGGGAAGCGGGTCGCCACGACCGGTGTCCGCGAAGTGACGGCTTCGATGAGCACCCCCGAGGTGACCTGTTCGCGGGAGTCGTAGGGCAGGAGGACCACCTCCGCGTGGGCCACCAGGCGCCGCAGCGACGCGGCAGCGAGGTAGCGGGCGTCGAACCGGACCCGGTCCCGCACGCCGAGCCGCTCGGTCCGCAGCTGCAGCGACCGGCGGTAGCTTTCCCCTTGCTGCGCCTGCACCTTCGGATGGGTGCGGCCGGCCACCAGGTAGCGCGGCTCCGGCCACTGGGCGGGGAGCAGCGCCATCGCCTCGATGCCCCATTCGATGCCCTTGCCGGGACCGAGCAGGCCCCACGTCAGGATCTGGCGGTGCTGGCTGTGGTGCGGCACCGCCGCCGGGCCGCCGTGGTCGGGGGCACCGTGCGGGATCACCACGAGCCGGCCGGCGGGGACGTCGTAGCCGGCGACGAGCCGGGCCCGCGCGGTCTCGCTCATCACCACGACCGCGGCCGCGGTGGCGAGCACGCGGTCGAGGACCACGCGCTGGTGCGGTGTCGGCGCGCTGAGGACGGTGTGCAGCACGACGATCGCCGGCACGCGCAGCAGTTCCAGGACGCGCAGGACGTCTTCGCCGTCCGGGCCGCCGTAGATGCCGTATTCGTGCTGGACGATCGCCACGTCGTCCCGGTCGAGCAGGGCCGCCGCCGCGCGGCAGCTCGCCGGCGAGCCGGCGATCAGGTCCCCGGCCACCTCGGGGCCGCCCGTGGGAGCCGCGGACTCGACCGCGCGGACCACCCCGCCCGCGGAGCCAGGCGGCAACGCGGCGCGCAGCGAGGCCGTGAACGAGGCGAGGCCGCAGAGCGTGGGCGGATAAGTACTCAGAAGACCGAACGTAAGCACACGGGCCCTTCGGGTCGGAGGCTGCACGCGGCAGCCGGGAACGGCTGAACGGTGGCGCTCGGGCTCACCGGGCGGGGGAACGTACCGCGGCCGCGGTACGTCGTCCTCGTGTCCGGGGCGACGCCGAGGTCATGCCGTGACTCTGTTTCCCCACGCGGCCCGGGCCTAGAGTCGTGAGACCTTTTTTCGAGGGGCGTTCGGCGGCCGGGGCCGGAGCGTGGGTGTGGCCGGCACGGCGCGTAAGGTGGAGGTATCGTCCCGGACCCCGGCGTATTCGGTGGAGCCGGGATCCGACGCCGGAATATCCAGCGAATCCTGACTTTTCTCGTCTGATCAGCGGACCGCGCCCGCGTGGTCGGCCATCCGAAAAAAAGGAGAATCCGGTATGTCGGGTATCGATGTCGAATCGGGCGTCGCCGTCGCGGAAATCGGCGATCCGGTGGTGACCGCCTGTGCGGTGTGCCCCCATCCTGCCGAATCGCACGACGTGATCGCGCGCCGATTCTGCGCGGCAACGCAGGCGGGCGCGATCACCCGCGGCTGCGTCTGTTCGGGCGGATCGGAAAAAGCCACCGCCGCGATGCGAGTCCGGAAATGACGTTCTGGTCGGAGAGCACCGCGGGGCCCGTGGTCGGCTCCCCGGCCGTCGAGCAGCGGCTGCGGCTGAAACCGCCGGGTGCGGTCAAGGGCTGCTTCGACGGCGGCTGGTGGCCACGCTCGCGGGAGCCGGTCGCGGAATTCAGCGCCCTGGTCACCGCCCTCGCCGCGGACTCCGGCCCGGTCGACCGGATCGGCTTCAACCCGGGTGTGTGGGATCTGGCTCCCCGGACGCTCGCGCTCGGGAGCGGTTCCGTCCGGCTGGCGGGGTTCTTCGGCCTGGATCGGCACACGATCGTCGTGATCGGACCGCGCATCCGCCGGTTGACCCTGCTGGTGGTCCCGGCCGGCGCCGACCCGGCCGCGGCGGAGCGGGCGCTGGAAGCGGCCGCCGCGCCGGACGCGGTGGGTTCCGCCGAGCTGATCCTGACCACCAGCGGCGTCCTCGGCCCGCCCACCGGGACGGCTTGAGCGCCACCGCCCACGGGCCATAGGTCCCGGCCACCGGTGACCAACGGCCGGCGCGCGGGACGGCCGCCATCCGCGATGCTGGAGTGATACAGGATCCCGACGTCCGGAGCGCGCGATGAGCCGACCGCACCCGACGATGTTCGAGCAGGCCCTCGCCTCGGCCGTCCTCGCACCGTCTCCGCACAACACCCAGCCCTGGCGGTTCGTGCTCGAGGGCGAAGCGATCGAGGTGTGGCTGGATCGCGAGCGCGTGCTCGCGGTGGCGGATCCGCTCGCGCGCGAAGCACGGCTGTCCTGTGGCGCGGCCGCGTTCAACGCGGCCGTCCACCTGGGAGCCGGCGGGATCGCGACGACCGTCCGGACGATCCCGGATCCGGACGCACCCGACCTGCTGGCCGTGATCCGGCTCGACGGCAACCGGAGGGTCACGCAGACCGACCGCGATCTCGCCGCGGCCGTTTTCCGGCGGCACACCAACCGCAGGCCCTTCCTGGACCGGCTGGTGCCGCCCGTCGCCCGCGTCGCGCTGAAGTCGGCCGCGCTGCAAGAAGGCGGGCAGGTGGAATACCTCGACGAGGCCGGGCACTTCTCCACCGTCACGACGTTGGTGCGCCGTGCCGAAGCACTGCAGCGGAACGATCTCGCGTTCCAGACTGAGACCGCGTCCTGGATGCGCCGCGATACCGCGGCCCCGGACGGCGTGCCGGCGAGCGCCTCCGGGCCTCCGCCGTACGGGGCCAGAGCGGTGTCGCTGCGTGCCTCGCACGCCAACCAGGAGCTGCCGCCGCGCGAGTTCGAGCAGGACCCGCTGCTGGCCGCCGTCCTCACCCGGGACCGCGGGCCGCACGCCGAGGTCCGGGCCGGGATGGCCATGCAGCACGTGCTCCTCACCGCTACCGCGGCGGGCCTGGCGACCTCGTTCCTGTCGCAGCCCTTCGAGACACCGCAGACCCGGGAAGCGCTCGACCGGATCTTCGACGGTCACGGGCAGGTCCACACACTGCTGCGCGTCGGCTACGGCCAGCCGACGGCGACGACGGCACGACGAGCCGTGGCCGACGTCCTGACCCGCCGTGTCACCCCGGATGCTCCCGTGCGGTGAGCGACGAGGCGGCGGCCGGGCAACGGTCCGGTGCTTCATTCCGCGACCGGGTCCTCCGGACGGACCACGAGCACCGGGCAGCCGGCGTGCTGCACGAGCGCCTGGCCGGTCGAACCGAGCCGCATCCCGGTGAACCCGCCGTGCCCGCGGTTGCCGACGACGACCAGCTGGGCCTTCTCCGCGGCTTCGAGCAAGGCGTGCCGGGGGCGGTCGCGACGCAGCACACGGCGGATTTCGACGTCCGGGTACTTCTCCTGCCAGCCCGCCAGCCGCTGCGCGAGCAGCCGCTCCTCGTCGTCCTTCACCGCCGCCCACCGCGGCATGATCCGGATGGTGGCGGAGAAGTCTTCGTCGGCGACGTCGCTCCAGGCGTGCACCGCGACGAGCGGCGCACCGCGTGACGAGGCCTCCTCGAGCGCCGCGGCGATCGCCAGCTCGCTCGGCGGGCTCCCGTCGACCCCGACCACCACCGGCCCCGGCTCCGAGCCGGGTGCCGAGCTTCGCCGGCCCCGGATCACCGCCACCGGGGAGTGCGCGTGGTTCACGAGGGTGGCCGTCGTGGTGCCGAGCAGCATCCCGGCGAGGCCGCTCGAGCCGGTCGCGCCGACGACGACCAGCCGGGCCCGCCGCGAACGTTCGGCGAGCAGCGGCGCCGGCGCCTCGATCGGCGTCTCCGTGGTGATCACCAGATCCGGATCGACCTGGGCGGCCAGCGTCCGGGCGAGGGCGACGACGCGTTCGCCGTCCTGGCGGACCGCCTCGACCAGGACGTCCGTGCCCGGCCGGCCGCCGCCGTGACCGAGCGCCGCGATCTGCAGGCCGTGCACGATCTCGAGGTCGAGATGACGGGAGGAGGCGAGCTCGGCGGCCCACGACACCGCCGTCGCCGAGGCTGCCGAGCCGTCGGTCCCCACGACGATCGTGCGGTTCCGGTCCTTCACCGGACCTCCTCGCTTTCCGCGTCGTGGGGCCGGATCACCGCGACCGGGCACGGCGAGTGCACGATCAGCGCCTGGCTGGTCGAGCCGACCAGCATCCCGGTGAAGCCACCGCGGCCCCGGCTGCCGACCACGATCAGCTGCGCGTGCTCCGCGCGCTCGAGCAGCGTCCGGACCGGGCGGCCACGGGCGGCCTCGAGGTCGATCGTGAGGTCCGGGTACTTGTCCTGCCAGGGCCGCACCTGCTCGGCGAGCCTGGCGCGTTCTACCTGTTCGAGCTCGGCGGGGTCGTCCTGCAGCGGATGCGCCCGGAGCACTCCGCCGGCGACGATGTCGCTCCAGGTGCGCACCGCGGTCAGCCCGGCGCCGCGCAACCGTGCCTCCTCACAGCCGAACGCCAGTGCGCCGTCGCTGGGGGACGAGCCGTCCGTGCCGACGATGACCGGGCCGGTGTCCGGTGGCGGATCCTGCGGCCGCCGGCCACGCACCACCACGATCGGGCAGTGCGCGTGCGCGACCACGGAAACGGCCGTCGAGCCCACGAGCATCCCGGTCAACCCGCCGAGGCCGCGGGAACCCAGGACCACCAGCTCCGCGTGCCGTGACTCCTGGACGAGGGCCGCGACCGGGTTCCATTCCCGCGCGGCGACCCCGATGTCGAGGCCGGGAGACTGCGCGAGCACCGCGGCCCGCGCCTCGCCTAGCCGGCCTTCGGCGTACTCGGCCAGGCCGGCGCGCACCTGTTCGCCGGCCCCGACCGCGATCGGCGCGCGGACCGGCGGCAACGCGTAGACCTGCACCAGCCGCAGTGGCCGGTTTCGCCGGAGCGCTTCGGTACCGGCCCAGACCGCGGCGCGCAGCGCGGAGGACGAGCCGTCGACCCCGGCGACGACGGCGCCGTGCGTGGCCCGGGCCGCCCGCCGTCCGTCGAGCGGTGCCGGCCGGACTCCCGGTGACGTGGTCACGACGTACTCCGGGCGACGGCCGCGGTGGCCAGGATCGCGCCGATCTCGTGGCCCCAGGCCCGGATCAGCGGCCGGTCGGCGGTTCCGTCGAACACCCGGTGGTCGCGGGCCGCCAGCTGCCGGACGACTTCGCGGGCGGGTTCGTCCCGCTCGTCCACCGGACCGCGGGAGAACAGCCAGACCGGTAGCCACCGCAGACCGTCCGAAAAGGACTCAGCGAACTTCCGGGCCGGGTCGAGCCACTGTCCCCGGTGCACGGAGCTGCCGAGGACCACGGCGTCGAAGCCCTCGAGCGAAGAAACGAGCCCGACGTCGCGCACCTCGACGTCGGGCACCACTCCGGCGTCGGTCAGCGCGGAGCCGAGCGAGGTGGCGAGGTGCTCGGCGATTTCCCGGGTGGCGCCGTGCCGGGTGGCCACCGCAACGAGGATTCTCATGGTGTCAGCCTCGCGCGTCCGCGGCTTCGTGAGCAGAGGCCAACGACCTCGGCGGACCGGCGAAAGGCTCCGCCACCCGCTCAGTGGACGACGGCGACCGGGCAGGTGGCGTGCGCGAGCAGGTCGTTGCCCGTCGATCCCAGCAGGGCACCGGCGAGCGGGCCGCAACCGCGGCTGCCGACCACGATCAGCTGGGCGGCGGGCGTGATCCCGATGAGCGCACGCGACGGATCACCGTCGTCGACGACCCGCGTCGTGATCTCCAGCCGGGCGTGCTTCCGTGACCAGCCGGCGACCAGCTCCTCGACCTTGCGCCGGTCCTCGGCCTGCTGGTCGGCGAAGGAGGGTTCGATGCTGGGTGCTCGTTGGCGTGCGGCGTGCGCCACGACCAGCGGTACGCCACGCGCGGCCGCCCCGTCGGCGGCGAAGTGCAGCGCTTCCGCACTCGCCGGTGAGGAGTCCACGCCGACCACGACCGGGCCCCGCGGGTCGGCGTGCCCGCGGAAGACGACCACCGGGCACTTCGCGGCCGCGGCGACCCGGAGGGCGACCGAACCGACCAGGACGCCCCGCAGTCCGCCGAGGCCGTGCGAGCCGAGCACGAGCAAGGGGGCGGTCACGGACTCGGCGAGCAGCAGGTCGACCGCGAGGCCGAGCCGAACGTCGATTTCGACTTCGAGGCCCGGTGCCGCGGTGCGGGCGATCTTCGCCGCGTGGCGCGTCCGCCGGGTCACGTGTTCGGGCAGGAATTCGGCCCCGTCGCCCGGATCGACCACGCAGGCGTGGAGCAACCGCAGTCCCGTGGTGCGCCGAGCCGCTTCCCGCGCCGCCCACCGGACCGCGCGCAGCGACCCTTCCGAGGCATCCACCCCGGCGATCACCGCGGCCTTCGTCTGTTCGGACATCGCCGACTCCTGCCCTCCGGCGCCGCCCGGACGGCGGCCCTGCCAGCATGTCCTCCGCCGCGTCCTCGCGGGAGAGCACGAAGACCTTTCGCCGGGTGACCAAATCCGCCGAACGGAATCGCTGCTGCCGGAGAGGGACAACGCGGCCGTCCCCGGAGCCGCCCAGTCGCACCCGGCTGGGGCGTGCTGCCCTCCGACCGCGCTCACCGGGCGGAGACAGCGGTCAGCCGCCGGCGTGCTGCGGTCCCTCGCCCCGCCAGACGAAGTCCATCCGGTTCCGGACCCCGACCACGCCGGGAACGGCGAGGGCCAGCCGTTGCGCGGTGGCCACGTCGGCTTCGTACTCGAGCCGGCCGGTCAGCAGGACCACGCCGTGCTCGACGCTCGCGAGCACGCTGTTCTGGTCGGCGTGCAGCGCGTCCTCGAACACGGTGCGGTCGACGTCGGCCCGCAGGTCTTCGTCCGTGCGGAGGAACGTGCGCAAGAGGTCCCGCCGCGCGACGACCTCGACCAGCTGCCCGCCGTCGAGCACGAACAGCCTGCGGACACCGCTCGTCGTGAGCAGCCGCGCGACCTCCGGCAGGGTGGCGCCCGGGGTGGTGGTCCGCGGCGCCGCGGACATCAGCGTGGCCGCGGTTTGCGCGGCCGCCTTCCGCCAGTCCTCCCGCGTCAGGTGGCCGGCGAAGTGCGGACAGCTCGCGCCGAGGGCGTCGTCCTCGTGTGCCTGCCGGCACAGCAGGTCCGCTTCGGTCACGACGCCGAGCAGGCCGCCGCCGGGGCTCACGACCGGGACCGCGCTGACGCGGTCGGTGACGATCATGCCGGCCAGGTCCTTGAACGACGTCGCCGGCGTCGCGGTGATCACTTCCCGGGTCATGACGTGGCCGACGGTCGTGCTGGTGCGCATGGTTCCTTCTTCCGGTGTCCGTTGTGGACGAAGTGGCGGTGCTCAGCGAAGCCAGCTGTTGCGCCGGACGAGTTCCAGCCTCGCCCAGCGGCGACCCAGGCCCCAGGTGTCGCCGGCCGCGAAGGCGGCCAGAACGACGATCGCGACGAGGTACACGAGGTGGTAGTCGAGCAAGGGATTGGTCGAGGAGGTGGCCGTGCCGTCCGAGGTCGTGCGGGCGAGCGGCCATTCGGCGATCCACATCAAGGCGAGCAGGATCGTGCCCGCGACGGCGGCCGGGCGCAGGCCCACCCCGAGCAGCAACGCGAGCCCGATGCCGAGCAGGGCCAGCATGAACAGCCCGTCGGCCCAGCCGGTGCCCGCCCAGTCCCGGAGCATCGACTGCAGCGGGCCGACCTGCACGTGTCCCAGGAAACCCTTGGTGGGCGACCCGCCGCCGACCCAGGCCTGCGCCGGGCTCGTGGCGTACCCCAGCCCGAACGCCTTGTCGAAGAACGCCCACAGGAAGGTCAGCCCCAGGACGATGCGCAGGATCGCCAGCGCCGGGCGGCGGCCCGGTTCGGCCGCCTCGTTCGCCGGCCGGTCGGAGAGGAACGTTTGCGTGGACGGACTGCGGTCCCGGATGGACATGAGGGGCTCCTTCGGTGTCACCCGGAGTATCAGCCCGTCGTGGCGGCCGGCGCAGGTGCCGAAGTCCCCTTTTCGGAGGGGCTTGGGGAACCGGGACCGCGGCGCCGGGGGCGCCAGAGGAACTTGTCGAGCTCAGCGGCCAGGAACGTGGTGACGGCGAGGCCGAGCACCAGCAGCCAGCTCCCGATGGTCAGCGGCCCGGTGTGGAACAGCTCGTTCATCAGCGGGAAGTAGAGGATCGACACCTGCAGCGCGATCATCACGGCGACACCGCCGAACACCCAGGGGTTCCACCCGGTCGGCCGGAACCGGTCGAGGGACCGGCAGCTGAACAGGTACGCGATCTGCGCGAACACGAACACCGTCACGGTGATCGAGCGCGCTTCGGTGACGGAGGCGCCGGTTCGCAGCTGCCAGGTGAACACCGCGAAGGACCCGGCGACGAGGATGACCGACACGAGCGTGATCCGCCGGAGCAGGTCGGCGGTCATCAGCGCCTGTCCCGGTGGGCGGGGGCGGCGGGCCATGATGCCCGCTTCCTTCGGTTCGAACGCCAGCGCGAGGCCGAGGAAGACCGCGGTGGTCATGTTGATCCACAGCACCTGGACCGGCAGCATCGGCAGCTGGACGCCGAGCACGATCGCGACCAGGATGACCAGTCCTTCGGCGATGTTGGTCGGCAGCGTCCAGGCCATGAACTTGCGGATGTTGTCGAACACTGCCCGGCCTTCTTCGACGGCGGCTTCGACGGTTGCGAAGTCGTCGTCGGCGAGGACCATGTCGGCGGCTTCTTTGGCGACTTCGGTCCCGCTGCGGCCCATCGCGACCCCGATGTCGGCCTTGCGCAGAGCGGGGGCGTCGTTCACCCCGTCCCCGGTCATGGCGACGACGTTGCCGCGCTCCTGCAAGAGGGTGACCAGCCGCAGTTTCTGTTGCGGGGAAACGCGGGCGAACACGTCCACACCGGCGAGGGTTTCGTCCGGGGTGACGGCGATTTCGGCACCGGTGAGGACCACCGGTTCGCCGTCGGTCAGCGCGAAGTTCCGGGCGATCGCCCGTGCGGTTTCGCCGTGGTCACCGGTGATCATCTTGACCGCGATCCCGGCTCGCCGGCACGCGGCGACGGCGGCCACCGCGGCCGGACGGGGCGGGTCGTGCATGGCCTGGAAGCCGGCGAGGGTCAGCTCCGCCGGCGGCGCGCCCGCGGGGAAGGCGTCTTCGCCCACCGGGGTGAACGTCGCGAAAGCCAGTACCCGCAGTCCGCGGCGGGCGAGGACTTCCGCCGTCGCCCGTTGCGACTCCCGCTGCAGCGGTTCGACGGCGCCGTCTTCCCGCAGCTGGTCGTGGCACAGTGCGAGCACCTTTTCGGGAGCTCCCTTCAGGTATCCGCTCAGCCGGCCGTCGGCGGTCCGGTGCACGGTGGCCATCAGGTTCCGGCCGGATTCGAAGGGCAGCACGTCGACGCGCGGCCGGGCCGACCGTTCCGCGCCGACGTCCAGCCCCGCCTCCCGCCCCGCGGTGAGGAGGGCGGTTTCGGTCGGGTCGCCGATCGCCGTGGCCGTGCCGTCGGCGGGTTGCGCGTCGTTGCAGAGGACTCCGGTGAGCAGGCACTCCCGCAGGGCCGGCGGGAGCGGGGCGCCACCGGTCCACTCGTGGGTGCGGTCGCCGGCGAACACGGTGGTCACCGTCATCCGGTTGGTGGTGAGGGTACCGGTCTTGTCGGTGCAGACGACCGTGGTGCTGCCCAGGGTCTCCACCGACGGCAGCCGCCGGACGATCGCGCCGCGCCGGGCCATCCGGACGACGCCGATGGCCAGGACGATCGACACCGCGGCCGGCAGGCCTTCGGGGATCGCGCCGACCGCCATCGTCACCGCCGCGGTGAACATCTCCCCGGCGCGGTAGCCCCGCAGCAGGCCGACGAGGAACAGGACGACCGCCAGCGCCACGATGCCGATCGAGAGCCGGCGGCTGAACCCGGCCAGCTTGCGGGTCAGCGGCGTGGTCGGCACCCCGGTGGCGGTCATGAGCTGGTTGATCAGCCCCAGTTCGGTCGCGGCGCCGATCGCCACGACGACGGCCGTGCCCTCGCCCCGCGTCACCACGGTGCCCGCGTGCGCGATGTTCCGCCGGTCGGCGAGTGCGGTGGCCCGGGGGAGCGCGCCGGGCACCTTCGTGACGGGTGCGGCCTCGCCGGTGAGCGCGGATTCGTCGATCTGCAGGGTGTGCGCCGAAATCAAGAGCGAGTCCGCCGCGACCTTGTCCCCGGCGCGGAGGCGGACGAGATCCCCGGTGGCCAGCTGCTCGGCGCTCAGCCGGATCGGTGCACCACCGCGCACCACCCGGACCTCGGTGGTCACCATGCCGGCCAACGCGGCGAGCGCGTGCTCGGCCCGCGACTCCTGGAGCAGCCCGACGACCGCGTTGAGCAGCACCACGGCGAAGATGACGCTCGAGTCGACCAGCTGGCCGAGGCTCAGGGTCACGGCGGCCGAGGCGAGCAGGACGTAGACGAGCGGATCCTCGAACTGGCGGAAGAACCGGCCGAGCGCGCTGGTGGGCCGGCCGGCCGGCAGCACGTTCAGTCCGTTGTGGACGTTGCGGGCGGCGGCCTCGGCTTCGGTCAGCCCGGTTCGCCCGTCGGTCCCGAGCAGGGTGATCGTCTCGGCCGCGTCCAGCGCGTGCGCCGGTGCCCGGCCGGCGGTGTCGGCCTGGCCACCCGGCCGGGCCGGTGCCGGCACTCGCATGATCGGTTCCCTTCGACGGCCGTGGCGAACCTTTCGTCCCGATCCTCCAGGTGATCGAGGTGCCGGGCACAGGGCCGAACTGCTCCACCTCCGGGGTCCGAGGGCCTCGAACTCCTCGACGTCGCCAACCGGACGCGTAGCATGCGTGGTGAGTGCCCCGGACCCGGCGCGACGATCAGCCGACCGAGGAGCACACCATGGCATCCGTTGATCTCGCGGGAATCGCCGAGCCGCACCGCAGCGCGGTGACCGCCATCATCGACCTCGCCCGGCAGGGGCTGTTCACGGATGCGCAGGCGCTCCGCATGATCGGCCGGATCCGCGCCGTGGCCGATGACCTCGTCGTCCGGGAGCGGACACCGTGACGGCCGCGCGGGTCCGGCCCGCTCACCGGTGACGGACACCGCGAACCTTGTGTCCGCTCACGGTTTTACCGCACTGCCGGTTCCCGGCGCCGACGGCGGCCCGGAAATCCGCGGCTGCCCCGGGCCGGCTGACCGACGTCGGTTCAGCCCGGGACGGGGGGCTCGTCGTCCGGCGCCGTGAGGCCGTCGGCGGGTTTCAGCCCGAGGATCGCGAGCAGCGTGGCGCAGTCGCCGGCGTCGTCGGCCGACGACGCGACCACGCGGGCGCCACGCCGGCGTTGCTCGGAGCTGAGCGCGAACGGGTCCGGCTCCCTGCGCGGGGCCACCTTCGGCTGCCTCACCGGCGTGGGGACACGAAGGGAGCGCCCGGATCCGCCCGCGGGTGAACCGGTGTGCCCGGTGTCGCAATGATCATCACAGCCCTCCGCCCGGTCCGGCCACTTCGAGGTGGCACCGCCGAGGTCCGGGGCGGACACCTCCGAGGATAACCCGCCCGGCCCGCTCGGGGCGTCGGCGAACGGGTGGGCCCGGGTGGCCCGCTGCCGGCGCCCTCGACCAGGTCCTGCGCCGGTGCTTGCACGAAACCCCGGTCAGCCACAGCTCGCGAGCGGCCGCCGTCGCCACTCCCGGGTTCGGGGAGCCACGCGCGTGAACCGCGGTTTCCGGCGGCTTCTAGGGGGTCGCCGTCGCTTCGCGTGCGATCACGTCGTCGGCCAGCCGGGCGAGGACGGTGTCGACGGCGGGGCCGAGCTTCTGCACGCAGTCGCAGCCGGGGCCGTGGGCGTCCCGGTGCCAGGCGAAGAGGTACTGCAGGGCGAGCTGGTCGACGCGGAAGTCGTGCTCGGCTTCGATCCGGTCGCGTTCGGCCTGCCGGTTCTGCGACAGCAGCAGCAACGGGGCCGCGTAGGCGGCTTGGGTCGAGAACACGAGGTTCAGCAGGATGAACGGGTACGGGTCCCAGCCGCCCGCCCAGGCCACGAGGTTGAGCCCGATCCACAGCAGCACGATCACGCTCTGCCCGACGATGAACGGCCAGGAGCCGAACGACGCGGTGACCCGGTCGGCGATCCGTTCACCCGCGGTCCGGTGCTCGTACCGATGCCGGTTGGCGGGGGAGCGGTACTCACGCTTGTGTCCTTTTCGGACGTTCATCGGCCCGTTCCGGTCGTGCCTCGGGGTGGCCGGGCCGGTCTCGGCTTCGGTCATCGTTCTCGGGTCCCGTGGTTCGGCGGGTGAGGTCAGGGGACTTGCCCGCCTTCGGTTTCCCAGCCGTCCTCGGTCGTGTCGGGGTGGAGCCGGGGAGCCGGCGGAGCGACGAGGGCCCCGCTCGCGGCCAGGATGTCCGCGGGCCGGTCGGTGTTGCCGCGACGGGACGCGGTCGTCAGCGCTCGGTGGCCCGCGGGGGCCGCCGCCTCCGGTGGAACGACGAGGAGCGTGAGCTGGTCCGGTTCCGGGCCGGTGATCGACAGGACGTGGCCGTCCCGGTCGAGGAGACCGTCGAGCCGGACGACGTGGCCGCCGATCTCCACCCGCCGCGGCGCACTGTCCCATTCGGACACGGGGTACGCCACCCTGGTGAGGTGGCCCATCCGCGCTGTGAGCGCCGCGGCCAGCCCCGGCAGTTCCGCCGCGAGATCACGCGACCGCGGCCACCAGCCACCGTCGACGTGACCAGCCGGCCCGCCCAGCGGTTTCCACCCCAGCCTGGGGGCGGGAGGGGTGGCTCCACGCGGTCGCGCGGAGGGCGTTCCGGTTCTGGCGGGCGATTCCGGCTTCATGCCGCTGTCCCGTCCCGATCGCGGTGATCGATGTGGAGGGCAACCGAGGACGGCGCGGGCTCTGCCGCCGACGCGCGAAATGCCCTCGGTGCCGCGGATTCTACACCTGTCGCCGCGCATTTCGCGGCTCGCTCCGCTGCGGGACGCGATCTCTTCAGGGGCATCCGGGGACCGGTGGTTCGCCGGCCGGCCGCGCGCTCACGGCGATGATGTCCCGGTCGTCGACCCAGCGCACCGGCGCCGCGGGGCCGTCGTCGGCGACGACGGGGACACGGGTCCCGCCGGGGCCGAACTCGGGCCGGCCGGCGAGGGTGCCGGTCCGCGGCGAGCGTGGGTCCGGGTCGGCGTAGGTGACGCGCCAGTTCCCGACACTGAACGCGATCTGGCGCCGAGGCGGGAGGGGAGTGCCGTCGTCCACCGGCGCGCTGCGATCCGGGTTCCCGGCAGTCATCCGTCTTCTCCTCGGTCGTGGGTGCGTTCCCGCGGTGCGGGAACGGCGGGCACGCCGAGGTCTGGGGCGGTCCGGACAGCCTAGGCGTCCTAGGCCATCCACCAGAAATGAATCCCCCGGATGAGGGACCTCGAATGGCGGCGACGGTTCCGGGTCCGGTCGGCGCGCCGGAACGGTCCGCCGTGCGGCGTCGCAGACCGCGGACGTCGCGGAGCCGGCTCAGCCGTCGTGGACGGCCACCGGTCGTCGCTCCGGCACCGGGCCGTGGCCGCCTCTCCCGGAGAGTGTCGCGGAGGCCAGCTCCGCCACGAGCGCGGCCGGTGAACCGGCCTCCGCGAACAGCGCGCGTTGGCGTGCCGCGCCGGTTTCCCCGGCCCGCACCGCGGCGAGCTGCCGGTCGATCGTCGCGAAGTCCCCGTTGGCCTGCAAGGCCGGCCGGACGTACTCCAGGAGCCGGGCGACGAGCACGTGGTTCGGGACGACCTGGCCGGTGCCGGGGTCGGTGCCTTGGCCGGGGTAGCCGCCGCGGGCCGCCGCGGTGAGCGATGCGGCGACCGGCGCGGTCTGCACCGGCCGGGGCGCGAGGCCGGCCCGGGCCTCCGCGAGGATCGTGACCACCAGGGCGCGGGCCAGCCCGGCGAGCAGCACCGCGTCTTCGGCCGTCAAGCCGACGTCCGCGATGCGGATCTCGACCGTCGGGTACTTCGGTGAGAGCCGGGCGTAGTAGTAGACCCCGTTCGCGTCCAGCGCCTCACCACGGCCTACCGCGCCGTCGACGCTCGCGGTGTAGGCGGTCGCGTCCGGCCAGTCCAGCGGCGGGTTGGCGGTCGGCCAGCGCGACCACAGCGGGTACCGCCCGCTGGCCCACCCGGAGTCCGCGTCGTGGGCGAGCGGCGAATTGGCGCTGATGGCGAGGAGCGGGGCGAGCCAGGGGCGCAGGCCGGCCAGGACCCGGACGCCGAGTGCCGGGGACGGGATGCCGACGTGCACGTGGCAGGCGCACGTGCCGGCTTCCGGGAGGAGCGCGGGGTACCGGGCGGCCAGCGCGCGGTAGCGGGGTTCGGCGGTGACACCGGGCAGGCCCGGCAGATCGCCGCAGGGGGGTGTCCCGGACGCCAGCACCAGGCAGCCGGCGTGGCCGGCCGCATCGGCCACGAGCCGGCGCAACCCGAGCAGCTCCGCCCGGATCTCGTCGAGGCGGGTGTGGATCCCGGTGGCGGTCTCGATCTGGAAGCGCAGGAACTCCGGCATCACGGCGGGTTCGCCGTCGAGCAGCTCCAGCACCCGGGGCGCGGCGAGCGCCACCCCACCGGTCGCCGGGTCCGCGAGGACGAACTCCTCCTCCACGCCGAGGGTGAGATCGTTCCTTTCCGGCAGGGAAAGTCGCACGTGCACGGCCGGGCTCCGTCCCTCGTCGGATCGCCAGTCTCACCGGCTCGCCCGGCCCTGCGTAGGGCCTCAGGTCACCCATCGGGGAACTTTCGGCCCTTCCCCGGACCGGCGGTGGACTGACCCGGAGCGCGCGCGGCGATGGAGGCCGTGCGCATCTCCCATTTGTATTCCAGCGGATGCACGCGAATTTTCCCGCCCTTTTCAAAAGAATCTTTCGGCATTACCCGTCCGGTGGGTTCGCGGCGCTCACGATCGGTTAAACTCGGGTGACGCTCCGGACCCTGGTGGTGCATCCAGTCACACTTGGAATCGGAGGCGCTGCGATGGTCCGTTTTTCCGTGTTGTTCGCGCCCGGGGCATTGCCGGGGAAACGTCGATGATCACCGCCGCGCGCGGCGAACCGCTGCCGTTCCGGGTCGAGGTGAGCGATCTCGAAGCGCTCGAGGCGACGACACGCGCGTTCCGCGCCTTGGACTACCGGTACGGCGGCGGGTACTGCCACGTCCCGCTCGCGGCGCTCGCCTCGTGGACGGTTCTGCTGCGCGAGGGATCCGTTTCGCCACGACTGCGGCGACGGCTTTGCGGCGGTCTGGCCGATCTGCACAACCTGCTGGCGTGGACGGAGTTCGACTCCGGCCGCGACGAGCCCGCCCTCCGGTCGTTCGACGTGGCGGCGGAGCTCGCGGTGGAGGCCGGGGACGACGATCTGCTCGCCAACGTCAGCTACCGGCGCGGTCGGCTGCACCTGCACCGCGGCTCGGTCGACGATGCGCTGGCCGAGTTCGACCGGGGGCAGAACGCGGCAGCGCGGGGGGCGTCGGCCCGGGCGCGGGCCATCCTTTCGATCAACCAGGCGTGGGCCTGGGCGATGCGGGCGGACGAGTCCGCCGCCTTGCGGTACCTGGGCCAGGCGATCGACGCGTTCCCCGGCGACGCGTCCGCGGCGCCCTGGACGCGGTTCTTCGACGCGAACGATCTCGCCGCCATGACCGGAACGGTCCGGGTCGAGCTCGGCCGTACCGTGGATCGCCACCACGCGGTGCTCGCGATCCCGTTCCTCGACGACGCAGTGGCCGCTTACGGGCCGGAAATGAGCAGAAGCCGCTCGCTGACCCAGATCATGCTCGCCCTCGCCCACACCCTCGGGCGTGACACCGAGACGGCCGCACGCGTGGGGACGGAGGCCATCAGCCTCGCCCGCGAAATCCGGTCGGTGCGCGCAAAGGGGCGCTTGCGGCCGCTGGAGGCCGCGCTCCGGGCTCGCCCGGGCAGCCGGGCCGGCGGGGAACTGCTGACCCGGATCGCCGAGTTCCGGGCGGAACCCGGGGACGTCCCGGCCGGCTGAGCCCGGCCGGAGGCTGTCACGGCAGCGCGGTGGCGGCGGGAAAAGGTTCCTTCGGCCTTCGGGCGGGGGACGTGTGACTCTGGGCGGATCGTCGCCGCGGTGGACACGATGGTCGGAGGCCGGACGCCCGCGTCGTGCAGACCCGGGCCGGCCGGCGAGAGGACAACGCATGCAGATCCAGATCAGCACGGACCGGACCGTGCCCGGCGGCGAAGAGCTGGTCCGGTACTTCGAAGGAGAGCTGGCCGCCAAGTTGTCGCGGTTCAGCGACCACATCACGCGGCTGGAAGCCCACTTCAGCGAGGAATCCGCTGCCGCCGACGGAATGGACCGCCGCTGCGTGCTCGAAGCCCGGCCGACCGGACGCCGGACCGTGGCCGTCAGCCACCACGCGGGTTCGGTCGCCGAGGCGTGCCGGGGTGCCGTGCACAAACTCGAGAGCGTGCTCGAAGGTGTGTACGGGCGGACGGACCACCACAAGGGCGGGGACTCCATCCGGCACCAGGGCGGGTGGACCGGGTCATGACCGCCCACTGTGGACAGAGCGGGTCGATCGTGCCGTCCGTCGTCATCGACTTCCCGCGCGCGCCGGTCGCCGGTCGCCGGCACCAGGACCTGACCATCACCGTGGAGCGGCTCGGCGAGACGCTGGTCGTCGCCGTGGCCGGGGACGTCGACCTCTGCACGGCGCCGATGCTCCACGACGTCCTGGACGCGAACCTGAGCCGGGCGCCGCGGCGGATCGTCGTGGACCTGTCGCTCGTGCGGTTCCTGAACGCCGCCGGGCTGGAGGTGCTGCTCGACGCCCACCGCCGGGTCTTCCCGGGCACCGACGTGCGGCTGGTCGCCACGACGCGCGCGACCCGGCGGCCGCTGCAGCTCACTCGCACGGATGAACGCTTGACCGTCCACACCTCCAGGGCCGCGGCCATCGCCGCGCCGCGATGGGCGGCGGCGGGAACCGGCTGACCGCGGACCCCGTTTCACTGCTCGGCCGCGCCTGCGTGAAAGCGCGGCGGCTCAGATGCCGGTTCGCTCGTCGGAACCCGGTGGCCGGGCGTCGAGGATGTCGGTGGCCCGCACCAGGCTGATCTGCGCGTCCGAGGCGGACCCCTGCCGGCGGATGGGCACCCAGGTGGTGCTGGTGTGCTCGTCGCGCAGGCTGCGCCCCGCGACGGTCCCGACGGTTTCGCGCCACGCCGGGGTCGCGCGCGACGCGCGACCGGCGCGGTGGCGGTAGCGGACGAGCCACCCGGGTGGGTAACCACCGCCGTGGCGCGTGGGCCAGGTCCGGTTCGCGCTCCCCGCGGTCCGTCCCGCCGGGTACGCATCGGTTTGCTCGTCGTCCACCGTGCCCGCCTTCGCTCGCGGCGCACGGAGTGCACCGTCATGCTTCGCCGGGGTCCGTGGCGCGATTTTCCAGACCAGAACGGGTGGCCCCGGGCGCGGTTCGCCCGGGCGGGTGGTTCTCCGGCCGCGCGGTCAGGCTGCGCACGCCCGAGCTGAAGACGGCGAGCAGGGGCACGGCGAACAGGGCACCCACGATGCCGGCAGCGACCAGTCCGACCGCGAGGGCGAGGACCACGGCCAGGGGATGCAGCCGGACCGCGCGCCCGAGCAGCAGAGGCTGCAGGACGTGGCTTTCGAGTTGCATGACACCGACGACGACGGCGAGCACGATGACGGCCGCCCACACGCCGTTGGTCACCAGCGCCACGAGGACGGCGATCGCGCCCGCGATCACCGAGCCGATGACCGGGACGAACGCGCCGAGGAAGACCAGCGCGCTCAACGGAGCCGCCAACGGGACCCCGATGATCACCAGGCCGAGGCCGATACCGGCGGCGTCGACGAACGCGACGGCCGCCGTGCCACGGATGTAGTGCGCCAGGGTGGTGAACCCGCTGCGCCCGGCCACGTCCACGCGGTCGCGCAGGCGGACCGGCACGGCCCGCAGCACGAACACCCAGATCACGCGGCCCTGGGCGAGGAAGAAGATCAGGCAGAAGACGACGAGCAGGGACTCGGCGAGCAGTTCCCCCACGGTCACCGCCGTGGTGAGCGCGCCCGAGGCGATCGCCGACTTGTTCCGGCCGAGCATGGCGGTCAGGTTGCCGAGCATCTCGTCGAGCTGGCCCTGGCTCAGGTGCAGCGGCCCGGTGCGCAACCAGGTGTGCAGGTCGGTCAGGCTCGCGGTGATCTGGTCGATCAGCCCGGGCATGCCGACGGTGACGCTGATGACCACGAACGTCACCACGCCGCCGGCCAGCGCGATTCCCCCGACCAGCACGATCGCGGCCGCCAGTCCGCGGGGGACCTTCTTGCCCGCCAGCCAGGAAACGGCCGGGGCGAACAGCCCCGCCAGCAGCAGGGCAACGGCGACCGGGACCAGCACCGAGGCCAGCTTGACGGCCAGGAAACCCACAACCGTCAGAGCGGCCGCGACGACCAGCGCGCGCCAGGCGACGGCGGCCGCGACGCGGAGCCCGTACGGTACCGGGGAAGAGTCGGGGTCCGGCATCGGATCAGCGCGCGATGGGGTGCGTTGCGATCATGAAGATCCTGCTCCTGGGGTGGGACGGCCGGGACCGGCGATACTGCCGGTCGCCGCGAGAGCAGGGTCCGGACGCTCGGGAAGCCGCAGCCCGATCCTACCGCCGGCGGGCTTCCGGCGCGCTTTCGTTTCCCCGACCGGAACCCTCCTGAACGGACCGCCACGCGGGAACGCGCCCCCGCGGTCAGCCTCCCGCCGTTCGCGGTCGTGCTTTCGTCCGGGACGCCGACCGCGACGGCGCGCACGTACTCGCCGAGGTTCGGGTTCGGCGTGCTGCGTGCCCGCCACGCCAGGCGCGGTAGCCGGTCGGTGCCCGAAGGGTCCACGGGAATCTTTCCGGGGGCTCGTGCGTTGTAGAAAGTGGTTGCTCTCGTCCGCGCAGCACCTTCGCGGACCTCTTGCAAGTCTTCACCTCCCCGGGTTTGCTCCGCCGTCGGCGGGCTACCCGATGTTCAGTCGCTCCGGACCCTGGCGAAGGCAGATGTCACGGAAAGAGCGAGGGAAATGACCCACACCCTGGACCGCCCGCCGACCCGGCCGCCCCGGGCCGCCGAGCCGATGCTCGCGGGCGAAAAGTCCCGCACCGAAACCTTTCTCGTCAAGCTGTTCGCGGTGGTGCCGTTGCTCGCGCTGGCCGCGGCGGTGCCGTTCGCGTGGGGCTGGGGCCTCGGCTGGACCGACGTCGCCCTGACGGTCGGGTTCTACTTCCTGACCGGGCTCGGGGTGACGATCGGGTTCCACCGCTACTTCACCCACGGCGCGTTCAAGGCCGGCCGCGGCCTGCGGATCGCGCTCGCCGTCACGGGCAGCATGGCGATGCAGGGGCCGGTGATCGGCTGGGTCGCCGACCACCGCCGTCACCACGCCTACGCCGACCGCGCCGGCGACCCGCACTCGCCGTGGCGCTACGGCACGTCCGCCGCCGCGCTCGCGAAGGGTTTCTGGCACGCCCACATGGGCTGGTTGTTCGACCGGGAGAAGACCAACGCGCAACGGTTCGCCCCCGACCTGCTCGCCGACCGCGACATCGTCCGGGTCGACCGCTGGTTCCGGCGCTCACCGTGCTCACCCTGCTCAGCCCGGCACTGATCGGCGGCCTGGTGACGCTGTCCTGGTGGGGTGCGCTGACCGCGTTCTTCTGGGCCGGGCTGGTGCGGGTGGCGGTGCTGCACCACGTCACCTGGTCGGTGAACTCGCTGTGCCACCTGATCGGCGAACGGCCCTATGCCGCCCGCGACAAGTCCGCGAACTTCTGGCCGCTGGCCATCGCCTCGATGGGCGAGTCCTGGCACAACTCCCACCACGCCGACCCCACCGGCGCCCGCCACGGCGTCCGCCGTGGCCAGCTGGACATGTCCGCGCGGCTGATCTGGCTGTTCGAGAAGCTCGGCTGGGCCACCGACGTTCGCTGGCCCCGGCCCGAACACCTGGCACGCAAGCTCAACCCCGGCTACACCGCGGCCCCCCGCGGGTTCGGCAAGCCGGAACGCGGACTGCTCACCGGGACACCGGCACGGCAGCAGCCCGGCGACGGGAGCCGGTCATGACCGCCGTTCGCGACGAGGTGCGCCTGCAGCTGAAACCGGCGGCCGGCGGCGGGTACGTCGACGGAGCGTGGTGGCCGCGCTCCCGCGACGCCGGCGCCGAGTTCGCCGGCGTGCTCGCGGCGGTGCACGACCAGGTCGGCCAGGTCGAGCGGATCAGCTACCCGCTGGGCGACGGCTGGGAGATCACCCACCGCAAACTCGTGGTGGACGGCCACCTCGTGCGGCTGGAAGGGTTCCACGCGATGCCGGCGGACACCCTGGCCCTCATCGGCACGCAACAGCGGCGCCTGCTCCTGCTCGTCGTGGCACCCGGCACTCCGCACGACACCGCCACCGCCGCCCTGAAAACCGCCGCGGACCCGGACAACACGGCGAGCCCCGACGACCTCCTCGCCGCGCGGACCGGGCTGCCGGCGCGGGCGGACGGGTAGCGAACGGGCGCCGGGGCTAGACTGGGTACCACGCCCCGGACCTCGGCGATCCTGGTTTCCCCGGCACGGCTTACCCGGCCGGCGCCCGACCCGGACGGTGAGGCGCACGATGGTGGGACGTTTGGCGGTAGCCGTTCTGATCGGTCCCGTCAGTGCCCTGGCCGCGATCGGTGCCCTCACCTTGCCGGGCGACGTCCTGTTCGGCTGGATCCTGCTGGGCGCCGGCACGGGGATCCTCGTCGCTTTCGGCGCTTCCCGGCTCCGGCGTGGGCGGGATGCGGCGCGGGGACCCGATCTACCGGTGGGCGTGGCCACGGCGGCGGCGTTCGTCACGGTGTGCCTGGTCCTCGTCGGCTTGCTCGCGACCGTGGGCGGCGCCCTGACGGCGACCTTCCTGGTCCTCCTGGTCTCCGGGGGGCTGGGGGCCGGCTATCGCCACCGCGTCACGCCGCCCACCGCGCCGGGGCTCCACGACGGCCCGGTCGCGCGCCCCGTGCCGCCCGTCCCGGTGGCCGACCTGGCCACCGAGGACCTGTGCGTGGCGTGGCGGCGCAGTTACTTCCTCCTGCTCCTCGCCACCGACGAGCCGGCGCGCCGGCTCGTCGTCCAGCGCCGGCAGGACGTCCTCGACGAGATCGAACGACGGGACCGCCGCGGATTCCTCCGCTGGCTCGACAGCGGTGCCAAGGCGGGCAGCGATCCCGGCCCGTACCTGACCACGCGAAGCTGACCGAGGAGGGAAGGACATCATGTGGGTCGACGGCGCACTCCTGGCGTCAGCGGTGTCGGGCGACCGCGCCGCGACGGGCGCGTTGCTGGGTCTGCTGCACCCGGGCGTGCTGCAGTACTGCCGGGCGCGGCTGGGGGACCGGTGGCACCGCGACAGCGATGCGGACGACTGCGCGCAGGAGGTCCTGATCGGCGTGCTGGGCGCGCTGCCGGGCTACCGGCACGGTGCCGGCAAGTTCGTCGGTTTCGTGTACGGCGTCGCCGCGCACAAGGTCGTCGACACGTACCGGCGCCGCGGTGCCGATGTCAGCGTCCCGGTTCCGGAGTTCGCTCCGGAACCCACCGGGCACCAGGAACCGCTCCGCCACGTCGAAGACCTCGAGTGGCGGCAGCGGCTGCACCACCTGCTCGCCCTGCTGGCACCGCAGCAGCGCGACGTCGTGGTCCTGCGGGTCATGGTCGGCCTGTCCGCCCAAGACACGGCCGCGGTGCTCGGGGTCGCCAGCCCGGGCGCGGTGCGGGTGAGCCAGCATCGGGCGCTGACCGCGCTGCGCCGGCACCTGGCCGCCGCGCCGGTGCCGTGATGGCCCGGCCCGGCCCGCGGTTGCGGGTAGGGTGGGTGCCCGCGGCCGCGACAGCGGTGCTGATCCGGACCTGGCTGTGTCCGAGTTGGTGTGGCGATCACGTGCACCGACATGGGCGGAACTGGATGTGGAAACGCGGTGGCTGAGGTCGAAGTCTTGCGCGCGAGTGTGCTGGCCGCCCTGGGCGAGGGAGGGGCCGGCAGCGGCGTCGACGTCGTCGGGCGGGTGTGCCGGGCGTGTGTGCGCCTGCTGCCGGTGGACGGTGCGGCGGTCTCGATGATGGTCGACGCCGGGCACCGCGAGGTCGTCTACGCCAGTGACCCGGTGAGCACGGCGTTGGCGGAGCTGCAGTTTTCCCTCGGAGAGGGGCCGTGCTTCGAGGCGTATGTCTTCGGCGGGCCCGTGCTGGTGCCGGACCTGGCCGCCGGGCCGCCCCCCAGGTGGCCGGTGTTCGCGGCCGAGGCGGCGACGCAGCCGGTGGCCGCGCTGTTCACGTTCCCCGTGCAGATCGGCGCGGTCCGGGTGGCGACCCTCGACACCTACCGTTCGACGCCGGGCTCGCTGAGCCCCGACGAGCTGTCGACGGCGCTGCAGGTGGCCGACATCGCCGCGCTCGCCCTCTCGGGACTGCGCGCCGGAGGTGGTCTGTGGCTCGACGGGGACGGGCGGTGGATGGAGGGCGCGGGGATGCGGTACCGGGAGGTGCACCAGGCCACCGGGATGCTGATCGCGCACCTGGACCTGCCCGCGTCTGCCGCGTTGGCCCGGTTGCGGGCGTACGCGTTCGGGCACGGACGTTCCCTGCTCGAGATCGCGGCCGACATCGTGGCCGGGCGGCTGCGGTTGGACGAGGAGTTCGGTGAGGTACACCATGAAGGCAGCTGACGAACCAGGAGATGGTGGGCATGGCCGACCGTGAACGACAGGTGACCCGGGCGTTCGTCGCGCTGGCGGACACGCTGGTCGACGACTACGACGTCGCGGACCTGCTGCACACGCTGGTGCAGCAGTGCGTGGAACTGCTCGACGTCGCCGCGGCCGGGTTGACCCTGGTCGACGAGCGGGGCGGCTTGCAACTGCTCGCGTCCTCCACCGAGCAGGCGCGGTTGCTCGAGCTGTTCCAGCTCGACATCGACGAAGGGCCGTGCATCGAGTGCTTCACGACCAGCACGCCGGTGCTGGTGGCCGACATCGCCGCGCAGGCCGCGCGGTGGCCGCGGTTCGCCATCGAGGCGGCCAAGGACGGGTTCGCGTCGGTGCACGCGCTGCCGTTGCGACTGCGCAAACAGACGATCGGAGCGCTGAACCTCTTCGGGCCGAACTCGGGGGACCTGTCGGCGGACGACGTGGCACTGGCGCAGGGGCTGGCCGACACCGCGACCATCGGCATCCTCCACGAACGAGCCTTCCGCCAAGGGGAGATCCTCTCCGAGCAGCTGCAGACCGCGTTGAACAGCCGGGTGATCATCGAGCAGGCCAAGGGTGTGCTCGCCGTCAGCGGGCAGCTGAGCATGGACGCGGCCTTCCGGGCCCTGCGCGGCTTCGCCCGGCGGAACAACCTCCGGCTCAGCGACGTCGCCCGCGCGCTGGCCGACCGCGATCTCGCTCCCGCGGTCGTGCTGGCCCCCGCGGAGACGACCACTCCCGCTGACCGGGGTCCGTTGCGGCACCGGTGAAAGGGTGCCGAACGGTCCACCTGGCGGTGACCAACGGCCCTCGCGCCGCGGACGCGGTGCCGTGATGCTGGAGGCGGCCGAACGGCCTTCGACTCCCGGGAGTGCCCATGCGGTTCCGTGATCGCCGGGAAGCCGGCGAGCGGCTGGCCCTGCGGTTGCGACCGCTGCGCGGCGACCGGGCTGTGGTCCTCGGCCTGTCCGAGGGCGGCCTGGTGGTGGCCGGCGAGATCGCCGACGTCCTCGGCGCGCCGCTGGACATCCTCCTCACCGGCCGGATCGAGGCCGCGGGGCCGCCGCCGACGACGCTCGGTGCCGTCGGGGAGGGCGGCTTGGCCGTCTGGGACCACGACGCCATCCGCCGGTTCGACATCGAGGCGGGCGAGCTCACCCGGCTCGCCGACGAAGCGCGAGCCGCGCTGGCCCGGCAGGTCACCGGTTACCGGGGCACGGTGGTGCCGGCGGCGATCGCCGGCCGCACCGTCGTCCTCGCCGACGACGGCGCCGCCACCGGCACGACCGCGCACACGGCGATCGGCGTCCTGCGGGCCCGCCAGGTCCGCCGGATCGTGCTGGCGGTCCCGGTCGCCCAGGCCGACGTGGTCGACCGGCTCGCCCGGGAGGTGGACCAGTTCGTCTGCCTGCGCACGCTGCCCTGGCTGCACGCGGTCGGCAACAGCTACCGGAAGTTCCCCGCGGTCGCCGACACCGAGGCGCTCGACCTGCTGCACCGCGAACCCCGCCTGCCGACCGAAGTTCGCCGGTGACGTCCACAGTGGACTGACGAGTCAGTTGGGGAGGCGCACGGTGATTTCGTCGCCCAGCGCCGCGCCCGCCAGCTCGAGGTCGTCGCCGCTCCAGAACCGGCCGGCGTCGTACCAGTTCGGCCTGCGGTCGTGGGTCAGCAGGCCCATGGCTTCGTAGGTGAGAGCGACGATCTCGGCGCAGTAAGCGCTTTCGAGGCCGGCCTCCCGGGCCTCCCGCCTGCGCCGGGGCAGCCGGCCGCCGAGCCAGCGCGACGCGAGGCGCGCGGTCGACGGGAACGGCGTGCCGTCCAGCCGCGCGATCGTCCGCAGGACGGCGTCCTCCGCCTCTCCGGTGACCGGGTGGTCGAGCTGACGCAGCCAGACCTGCTGGTGGTACTTCTCCGCCCACACGAGCACCGCCTGGCGCAGGTCGTGCAGCTGGGCGCCCCGCTGGTGGGTCCCGGACCAGACGTCCGGCAGGGCCCGCCCCAGCTCCGCGTGCCACATCAGCGGTGGCAGGTCCTCGATCACCACGGCCATGCCGACGTGGTTGACCGGGCTGTTCGTCACGACGCGGATCGTGCGGTCGGCCGCGGACCGGCCTCGGAACAACCACAGGTCACCCGTGCGCGTCACGGCGACGGCTTCGTCGAGATCCAGCTGGTTCCCCGGCACGGCAGTAGCCTAGGCCGATGCGCTGGTGGAAGACAGTGGGACTGGCCGGGCTCGTCGGGGTCGCCGCGACCGGGGTGGTGATCGCCCGCGAAGAACGCCGGCGGCGGGCCTACACCCCGGACGAGATCCGCGAACGGCTGCACGCCCGCCTGGCTGCTTCGCCACCGGCGGCCGACGACCAGCCCGGCGGCTGACCGGACGTCACTCCGGAGAGCCGTTCCCGGACGGCAGGCCGGGTCGGAACGGGATACCCAGGGCCGCGAAAACGCCGAGCATCTTCGCGTTCCCCTCGTCCACGTCGGCGACGAACATCCGCACCCCTTCGTGTTCCGCCGAGACGACGAGCTGTTCGAGCAGCAAGGCCGCCACGCCGAGCGTCGGGCCGTGGCCGTCGACCGCCAGCGCGACCTGCGCTTCGGTCGGGTCGGCGAGGATGTCGTAGCGGGCGATGCCCACCAGCCGGGAGTGCAGGAAACACCCCACCGCGGTGTGCCCGACGCCGGAGCCGCGGGACAGCTGCGTCGAAAGCTCGGCCAGGCCGGCCACGCCGAGACCGAAGAACCGCAGGTGCCGATCCCGCCCGGAGACCCGGGCCCGCAGCGCGAGGACCGCGGCGGCGTCGCGAGCTTCCAGCGTGCGCACCCAGGCGACTTCGCCGTCCGGGAGCAGGGCTCGTACCGGTGGGGTGGCGGTGGACATGGCGTGCTCCTCACGGTTCCGGCGGCCCGCCCGAGTCCGCGGTGCTCTGTCCTTTTCGGACAGAACACCGCGGAGTCCGTGGGCCGCGGGTCAGCGGTCTTCGGCCCGGGTTCCGTTCACGGCCGCTTTCGGCGGCACGATCGGGGCCGTGGTGACCGGTTCCGGCCGGGTCGCGGCGGCGCTCTCGCGGGCCAGGAAGGAGCCCAGCTCGCCGATGGTGCTCATCAGCGGGGCGGGGAAGACGACGGTGGTGTTCTTGTCCACGCCGATCTCCACCAGGCTCTGCAGGTTGCGCAGCTGCAGCGCGAGCGGGTGCGCCATCATCGTGTCCGACGCGTCGCCGAGTGCGGCGGCGGCCAGGGATTCGCCTTCGGCGCTGATGATCTTGGCGCGCTTTTCGCGTTCCGCTTCGGCCTGCCGGGCCATCGCCCGCTTCATCGTGTCCGGCAGCTGGATGTCCTTCAGTTCCACCAAAGTCACTTCCACACCCCAGTCGAGCGTGGTGACGTCCAGGATCCGGCGGATGTCGACGTTGATGCTGTCGGTCTCGGACAGCGTCTCGTCCAGCGTGTGCTGCCCGACGACCTTCCGCAACGTGGTCTGGGCGATCTGGTCGATCGCGGCGTAGACGTTCTCGATCGCGACGACCGACTTCACCGCGTCCCGCACCCGGAAGTACGCCACCGCGGACACGTCGACCCTCACGTTGTCCCGGGTGATGATGCCCTGGGACTGGATCGGCATCGTGATGATCCGCAACGGCACCCGGCGCAGGACGTCGACGACCGGGATGATCAGCCGCAACCCCGGCTCGCGCACGCCGATCACCCGGCCGAGCCGGAACAGGACACCCTGTTCGTACTGCTTGACGATCCGCACCGCGGTAGCGAGGAGAAGCAGCAGCGCGGCGGCGATGAGGACGATCACGAGAACGTTCATGGTGCTCCAGACTTCGCGGCTAGCGCGGGAGGAGGCTCAGCCGGAGAGCTTCACCTGGTTGTCGACCGCGGTCACGCCGGGGGCGAACCACGCGGTCTGCTCGGCCGAACGGCGTTCGGCCGGGGTGAGGACCTGGCCGGTCAGGGTGACCTGGCCGTCGTCGATGCCGACCTCGACGTGCTGCGCGAACCCCGGCGCGTGCCGGGCGAGCGCCGCGACGATCTGCGCCTTGGTCTCGGCTGCCGAGACACCCGGCGAAGGCCGCAGCGTGATCAGGTTGCGCACCCCGCTGATGCCGGGGAGCACGGCGACCGCCCGGCGGGCGGCTTCGCGCTGGTAGTGCCAGTCCACCGAGCCGCGCAGGGTGACCACCCGGTCGCGCACGTCGACCTGCACCGAGTCCTTCGGCACGACGATCGTGTGGCGGTCGAAAACGGCCATGGCCTCCCGGGCGAGATCCGCGTCCACCGGAACGTCGTGACCGTGCCGGACGAGGATCTTGTCCGCGGTCGTGGTCACGCCCTGGACCCGCGCCGCGGCGCGCAGCGCCTCTTCCTTCTCGGGGTAGGAGCCCACGTGTCCGGACAGCGTCGCGACCCCGTCCGAGACGGTCACGCCGATCCCTTCGGCGTTGACGCTGGGGGTCCAGGCGAGTTCATCGGTGACAGCGGTCTTGAGGTGATGATCGGGCCTGTGCTGGATCTCTGTCATCCCTCCACCGTGGTCCGCCGCCCCCAGGCGGCCTAGTGCCGCCGGACCCTTCTTCCGGGGTCGTTCGGCGCGGGCGGGCGTAGCCTGGGGGAGTGGAGGACAGCACGCAGCACGACCTGCCCGTCATCACGGTCTTCCTGGTCGACGACCACGAACTCGTGCGGCGCGGGGTCGCCGAACTCGTCGACGACGAACCCGACCTGACCGTCGTCGGACAGGCTTCGTCCGCCGCGGAGGCCATGGCCAGGGTCCCCGCGCTCCGCCCGGACGTGGCGGTGCTCGACGTGCGGCTGCCCGACGGGAACGGCGTGGAGCTGTGCCGTGACCTGCGCGTGGCACTGCCCGGCCTGCGGTGCCTGATGCTGACCTCTTTCACCGACGAGGATTCGATGGTCGAAGCGGTCCTGGCCGGCGCCGAGGGGTACGTCATCAAGGATGTGAAGGGTTTGCAGCTGGTCGACGCCATCCGCCGGGTGGGGTCCGGCGAAACCCTGCTGGACGCCCGGGCGGTCGCCGCACTCATGGCCGAGCTGCGGGCGAAGGCCGGGAAACCGGGTCCGCTGGCGGGGCTGAGCGAGCAGGAGCTCGTCCTGCTGGACCTGCTCGGGGAAAGCCTGACGAACCGGCAGATCGCCGAGCGGATGTTCCTCGCGGAGAAGACCGTCAAGAACTACGTGTCCCGCTTGCTGGCGAAGCTCGGGTTGGAGCGGCGGTCCCAGGCGGCGGTGCTGGTCACCGGGATCCACGACGCGGAGCGCCGTCCCGGCGGTTAGTGGCGAACGGGTGCTCGTCGCTGATCACGACGTCCTCGAGCGGTGTCCGCGCCGACGACGGCACCGCGGTGCCGTGGCCGAGGCGCAGCATGATCTGGGGCCAGAGCCCGCCGCCGAGCAGCTGTCGCAGTTCACGCCGGCTCGCCGGCTCGGCCATCGCCTGTGAGGAGAGTGCCGCCGAAATCCCGGCGGCGGCAGCCGTCAGCAGCACCCGCTGCATGGCCTGGCCGGCCTGGAGCCGGCCCAGGGCGGTGTCGTGCAGCGAGCCGATGACCACGACCAGCCGGTCGGGTTCGACGTCGAGGTCACTCCCGCCACCGGGACCCGGGGGTGTCGGCGGGACTTCGGCGTGGCGCATGATGTCGCGCAGCTGTGGCACCTGGTCGGCGGTGATGGTGGCCAGCCACGCGCGTTCCACTTCGGCCGCGCGCCGGAGCTGCCGCTGCACCGCGTCGGGGACGACGGCAGCGGTGAAGGGACGCCGGTTGCTCTGCCGGCCGGCGATGGCCGCCACGAGTTCCTCGTCGTGCGGGGCGATCGTCTCGTACCCGTGCGGCTGCACGACGGCGAGCAGGTCGGGTCGCCCCGCCGTGGGGAACAGCCGGACGTCGGCGTGGCTGCCCTGCGCTTTGATCGCCAGCCGGAGGTTGAGCAGGGCCGCGCCGCAGTCCAGCATCCGTTCCCGTTGCTCGCTGTCGGTGCCGGTGGTGAGCGGATCCGCGTACAGCTCGACGGAATCCGGGGTGCACTGGAACCGCCACGGCCGGGCGGATCGCAGCGGCGGAGGAGCCGTGGCCGCGAGGAGGGCGGCGTGCACCTGGCTTGCGCTGAGGTGCCCGACGGGCATGACACCGGTCTTCATGGACGGCTCCGAACTCCTGGACTACTGGATGCGCTTTCACCGTCCGCCCGGGCCGCGGGCTCCGCCCAGTGCCGAACGGCCTCCGCCTCCGGGCGAAGGTCGTCGGTTGCGACCCGGATCGGGACCGCTGTGTCACAGTGGTGGCATGCCCGAGGAACCGACGTCGGGCCGGGACCGGATGGACGCGCTGCCGACGGCCGTCCTCGCCTTTTCCGCCGGTCTGGAGCTCGAGACGACGCTGCACCGGATCGTCACGGCCGCGGCCGGCCTGGTCGGCGCCCGGTACGGCGCGCTGGCCCTGCTCGACGAGGACGGCCGCACGACCGCGTTCGCCGCGACCGGCGTCGACGACGCCACGGCGGAGCGGCTGGGCCCGCCACCGGACGGCCACGGGCTGCTCGGCGAGCTGGTGACCGGCCGGGCCCCGGTACGCCTGGCCCGCCTCGGAACCGGTGGGTTCCCGCCGGCCCACCCGTCGATGCGCGCGTTCCTCGGCGTCCCGCTGCCGGTGCGGGGCGAGGTCCTCGGGCGGTTGTACCTCAGCCGCGAGCAGCCGTTCACCGCCGACGACGAACGGGCGACCGTGGCGCTGGCGGCGGCGGCCGGGATCGCGGTCGACAACGCGCGGCTCTACGAGGAGAGCCGGAGCAGGCAACGGTGGCTGGAAGCCATCGGGGAGATCTCCGCCGAGCTCCTGGGCGGCACGGACGTCCGTGCGGTGCTGCACCTGATCGCGACCCGGGCCGCCGAGCTCACCGGCGCCGACGACGCGCTCATCGCGCTGCCCGAGTCGCCCGGTGGGGCATTGGTCGTCACGGTGTGCGCCGGCCCCGACGCCGACGTGCTGACCGGTCGCCGGATCCCGCTCGACGGGTCGACCTCGGGTGCGGTACTGCGCGACCACGTGCCGCGCAGCGTGCCGAGCCTGGCGTTCGACCTGGCCGGCGGCCTCGGCGTGGACCTCGGGCCGGCGCTGGTGGTGCGGTTGCGGTCCGGCTCGCGGTCCGGCGCGGCGGTGCTCCTGGCGATCCGCGGCCGCGGCGCGGCGCGGTTCGACGAGCACGAGCTGCAGCTGGTGTCCGCCTTCGCCGACCAGGCCGCGCTGGCGCTGCGGGACGCCGAAAGCCACGCCGCCCGCCGGGAGCTGGACGTCGTGGTGGACCGCGACCGGATCGCCCGCGACCTCCACGACCACGTCATCCAGCGGTTGTTCGCGGTGGGCCTGGGGATCGAGGGCACCCGTCGCCGGTCCGATTCGCCCGCGGTCACCAGCCGGCTCACCCAGCACATCGACCAGCTCCAGGACGTCATCGAGGAGATCCGCAGCGCGATCTTCGCCCTGCACGCGCAGCCGGGAGCCGGGCGGGGCCTGCGGGCCCGCCTGCAGAACGCGATCGCCGACACGACCGCCGACTCCGCGATCCGCACGACGGTGCGGCTGTCGGGTGCGTTCGACCGGGTGCCCGCCGGTCTGGCCGAGCACGCGGAGGCCGTCGTCCGCGAAGCGGTCACCAACGTCCTGCGGCACGCGAGGGCGGCCGAACTGGCGGTCACCGTGTCCCTGGACGACGCCCTGGTCGTCGAGGTATCGGACACGGGGATCGGGATGCCGGAAGCGGTGGCCCGCAGCGGACTCCGCAACCTCGAGCAGCGCGCCGCGGAGGCGGGTGGATCGTTGCGGCTCGACCGCCCGGCCGGAGGTGGCACCCGTCTGGTGTGGACGGTCCCCGTTCCCTGACGCCGGGCGACCCTGCGGACGTCACCGACCGGGTGGTCCGCCCACGGGGTGGTCACACGAGCTGCAGCTCGGTCGTGATCTTCAGGGTGGGGTTATGGATCAACTCGGTCCTCGGACACAAAAATACGAGATATCTCCCGCGCCGCAGAGTAACAGGCCCGCCACGGCGGGTCTTTCTGGCGTTCAGCCCCAGCCCGTCTCGGATAGGCTGATCTTGGCTGTGCCCACCCCGCGCGACCGCTGTCGGGGAGGTGCGTCATGACCGGCATCCAGCCGCTCACGCTCCCGCCCCGCACGCTGCCGATGCCCGCGCTGCCGGACCTGGCCGCCGACGGACAGCGACGGTTCTCCACCGCGCTGCTGGACGCCTCCGGCCGGATCCAGGACCGCGGCATCGTCACCGCCCTGGACTGGAAACCGGGGGACCGGCTGCTGATCACCCTGATCCGCTCGTCCGCGGTGATCTGCCGCCGCGGCGACGGGTCTTCCGGATGACGACCAAACCGTATGTCGTGCTGCCCGCCCCGGTCCGCCACGGCTGCGGCGTGCGGGCCGGCAGCCGAGTCCTGCTCGTAGCCGACCTCGCCCAGGACGTTCTTGTAGTGCACCCCGAGCACGTGGTGCACGCGATGCTGCGCGACTTCCACACCACCTTGCCGCTGGGGAAGCGGACCAATGACCGACACCACCACGGACCCCGCCGACCTCCTCAAGGAATCGGCCGACGACAGCGACCGCAAGCCGGTCCCGACGATCAACGAATGGATCCCCGTCGTCGCCGCGCTCGTCTCGCCCAGCACCGCCGCCTCCTACGGCTCCTGCTGGAAGAAAGCCGAAGCCGCCTGGAACGGCCGCCGGATGGACACCATCACCGCCAGCGAGATCAAGATCCAGGCCGAGATCGTCCGCCGCACCGCCCTGGTCCGGCGCAACTCCCGCGGCGGCCGCAACGCGGCCGAGAACTTCATCGCCGCCGTCCGCTGCCTCTCCAAGCACCTGGTCAACGATCAGCGCATCGATGACCGCCACAACCCGGCCCTCCGCGTCGCCAAACCGCGCCGCAACCCCTCCACCGCCGCGGCCTGGCCAACGACCGACTCGTCGAGCTCTCCGACGTCGTGGCCAGCACCGGCAACGACCCGGAACTCGACGCGCTCATCTGCCGTCTGCATGTCGAGACCGCCTGCCGCAGCGGCGGCGCATTGGCCCTACGTCCCCGCGACGTCGATGCGCAGCAGTGCCTGCTCTTGCTGCGGGAGAACGGCGAAACCGAACGCTCACAACCCGTCTCGCCCACACTGATCCGCCACCTCCTCGCGCACGCCGAGGAACGGGGCGACGGCGACCGCAATGGACAGCTGCTGCGCTACGCCGACGGCAAGCCGATCACCGAACGCCGCTACGACTACATCTTCAACCGCGTCCAGGACGAACTCGACTGGGCCAAAGCCATGGACGTCACCGCCCACTGGCTCCGCCACACCACCCTGACCTGGGTCGAGCGTCGCTTCGGCATCGGCGTCGCACTCGCCTACGCCGGGCACGCCGACAGCGGCAGCGACCTGACCACCACCTACGTCAAAGCCGACATCACCGACGTGGCCAACGCCCTGTCCGCCCTGACTGGCGAACCACATCCGCTCGCACCCGCCTGACAGCCTGCGGGGTGTTCGCGTCTCTGTCGTGTCACGCGTCCGCCGCCACGCGCCCGAGGCCACCGAGGTGCGGGTCCTCGTCCGCCACGAGCCGCCCGGTGCGCTGCGCGTCGAGGGCGTCAACGACGGTGCCGGGCGACCCGCCCGCCGGGGTGGCCATGGGCTGCTCGGGATGGCGGAGCGGGCGGCGGCGGTGGGCGGAACGGTCGAGGCGGGACCGGCAGCGGGCCGGCGCCGGCGCGTCACCGCGCCGCTGCCGCTCGAACCGGGCTGAGGCGAGGGGAGACCGGCGTGCCGACGCGAGTGCTGATCGCCGACGACCAGGCGATGGTCCGCGCGGGCTTCCGGCTCGTCCTCGAGGGCGAGCCGGACATCGAAGTCGTCGGCGAGGCCGCCGACTGCGAACAGGCCGTGCGGCTGGTCCGGGAGCTGCGCCCGGACGTGACCCTGATGGACATTCGGATGCCCGGCGTGGACGGGCTAAGGAGCTACTGGCCGGCCCGGGCGTCCCGGAGCCGCTGCACGCCGTGATGGTCACGACGTTCGGGCTGGACGAGAACGTGCACGCGGCGCTGCGGGCCGGCGCCTGCGGGTTCCTGCTCAAGCACGCGGGGCCGACCCTGCTCGTCGAAGCCGTGCACGCGGTCGCGAACGGCGAGGCGATGGTCCCCCCGCGATCACCGCGCGGCTGCTGGAGCACTTCGCGCGCCGCGGTCCCGGACGGGCCGGCACCCCGGAAAACCCGCTCACGCCCCGGGAATCCGATGTCGTGCAAGCCGTGGCGCGCGGTCAGGCCAACGAGGAGATCTGCCGCTCACTCGTGGTGTCGATGCCCACGGTCAAGACCCACATCGGCGCGGTCAGCGCCATCTGGGCCCGGGAAAGCGGGCTGGTCCGCTGAGCGCGGGGCGCGCACGACGAGCGTGCGCGCCCCAATGTCGCCGATCCGCTGCCGCCGCTTGCTCACCAGCATCACCACGATCCCGGCCAGCCCCCAGGCGAACCCGTCGACCAGCATCAGCAGCTCGCGCGCGGCGAAGGCGCCCAGCGACGGGTGCCCGCCGTCGACGGTGACGACCCGCAGGCGCAGCGAAGTCGAGCGCCTCGTCCAGCAGGAACTGCGCGAGGCAGCGCCCGACGACGCCCAGCCCCGGCCGGGAACCGGTCGTGGAGCCCATGATCTCGGTCCCGGCGGCCCGTCGCGCGCTGAGCGCCCGGCATCTCGTGCGCGGTCCCGCCGGCTTCGGGGCGGCTCCACTCGTCTACATTCTCCCGTTCCGCACAATTCGAATGTTCTAAAGAGACATCAGCAGGCTATCTCTTACCCGCGCTGCGTTGCAGCGCCGTCGGCGACGTGCGCGGTGACCTGGACCGGGCCGCCGGATCTTCGGTACCGAGGCTGAGGCCGAGGAGCCGGCCGGACGCACCGCCGACGTCGTCGACCTCCAGCACCTCGCTGGCGGTCAGGCATTGCGCCGCCTGCTCGACGATGATCAGCATGCCGCGATCCCGGGCGGCCAACGTGGCCGTCACGGCGCTCGCTCCGGTTGCACGGAAGGATTGTCGGGGAACATCGTCGCGACCAGATCCAGTGAATCAGGCCACCTTCAGGCGGCGAGGGTCTCTTTATGCTGGGTGCGATGCTCTGCGCGTCAGGGGGTCGGCAGGTCGACCTCGGTGTGACGCGTTGCCAAGGTCGAGGCCACTTCGGCCAGCTTGACGTTGAGGTCTTGGGAGGTGCGCCGGAGCACGTCGAAGGCTTCGTCGGCTGAGACGCCGCGTCGGGCCATGATGATGCCCTTGGCCTGGCCGATCACGTCTCGGCTTTCGATCGCCTTGCGAAGGTTGGCGGCCTGCAGCTCGGCTCTCGTCACAGCGTCGGTGGTGGCCAGGGCGAGCGATGCGTGCGTGGCCAGCAGGAGCAGGACGTCCCGGTCGGCCTCATTCAGCCCGCCTGCGGACCGCGAGAAGACGTTGAGCGCTCCGATGGACCGGCCGGCCGGGGGACCGGGGATCAGCGCGGTGGCCAGGACCGACCGGACACCGAGGCTCAGCGCCGCAGGCGCCCACTGCGGCCAGCGTCGCTCGTCGGCCAGATCGGGGGAAACAGCCATTGCGGGACCGCTCGGGAGGGCTGCTTCGACGCATGGTCCCTCGCGGAAGCGGTACTGCAGCACATCGAGATCTGTGGCGGTGTCTTCGGTCTCGGCCGGGGTGTGGAAGCCGCCGTCGTCGTCGAGAAGGGTGAAACTGGCCAGGTCGGCGGCCGGGACCATCACGGTGGTGGCATCGAGTATGCGCTGAAGCACGTCTTCGACCGAGGGCGCGGCGAGCAGCGTGGCGGTCAGCTGCGCGAACTGTTCGGCCAGCGGTCCCGGACCGGGCTCGGTCTGGTCGGCGCCTGATGTGAACGCTTTTCGGTCGAGTTGCCAATCCTGCTCACGGGTCATGCCGTTCTCCCTGATGTCCGCGGAGGACGGCTGCTTGCTCAACCATCGCAACGACCAACTTAGCCTCCGGCGTCTCTGCTTCAAGAGTGGGTTTTGATCCGCGCAGGCGGGGTAGGCTGTCTCAGGTCTGGTGGTCTCGTACGAGTTCGAGCAGACCTAGACCCCGTTGGCTCTAAAACCAGGGCCAACGGGGTCGCCGAACGTCGGCAGTTCGATGCGGCTTCGGCGGGGTTGGGCAAGCCACGCGCCGACCTGCTCGCCGTTGACCTTCGACGTGACGCCGGTCGACGACGCAGGACAGCGAGACGCCGGGACGTCCTGTGTCCCGCTTCGCCGGGTCAGCCGAGGTCGAGCAGGCCACGCCGAGCAGGCCGTCGTAGCAGCCGTCGTCGTGGTGGCCGCCGGTGGCGTGCAGGCGGTGGGGGGTGACCGGGTTCGTGGCCGGCGACCGGGTGCGGCGGACAGCCCGCGACGCGCGTACCAGCCCTGTGGGTGACGAACCGGCGGTTCGAGCGAGGCCGGGCATCGCCGGTTCGGTCACGTAAACATCTGCATACCGCCGAAGAAAACCACCAGCGGCGCCCCGATTCCGAAGCCCGTCAAGAACGCGCCGCCGAGGCCGGGCCGGGTCCGGACGCCCGCGTAGGCCACGCCGAGTGCGAGGATCATCCAGGCGCCGACGGCGGCGAGGTACGTCATCATGGTGACCTACCCGTCCCCGGTGATCCTTACCGCACAGTTACCGGGTTTCGGGAGCCTGCAGTTCCTCGGCGAGCATCACGATGATGTCGCTGGGACCGCGAATGTAGGTGAGCTTGTAGATACCTTCGTAGGTGGCCACCCCGCGAAGCGGATGGCATCCGTGTTTCGCTGCCGTTTCGAGGGCTTTGTCGATGTTGTCGACCGAGAAGGCGACGCGGTGCATGCCGATCTCGTGGGGAAGCGTGGGATCCGACTCGATCGCTTCGGGGTGGATGTACTCGAAGAGCTCGAGGCGACCGGCGCCGTCGGGCGTCTGGAGCATCGCGATGCGGGCGTGGTTGCCATCGAGGCCGACGGCTGTGTCGGTCCACCCGCCACTGACGGTGTCGCGGCCGACGACCGTGAGGCCGAGGTCTGTGAAGAAGGAGATCGCTGCTTCGAGGTCGCGGACGGTGATGCCGACGTTTTCGAGCTTTCTGATGGCCATTTGCCGCATGCTACCGAGGCCGGACCGCCCCGACGGCGGTCCGGCACCCGCTCGGATCAGTTGGCGGCGCTGGTGTTCACTTCGCCGTTGACGCCCTTGGGGAAGAAGCCGCCGGACTTGGCGGCCTTGTTCGTCAGGTACACGATGTTCAGCACCTGACCCGGCGAGCGGCTGTAGGCGATACCGTTCGCGTCCGTCGGGACGATGTTCGCGTTGCCGTGGCTGTCGATGACGCCCTGGTCTCCGTCGGCGGGGCCGTCGAGGCTGTCGCGGGCGTTGGACAGCTTGACGGTCGCCTTGGCGTCGCCGCGCTGGTAGAGCGCGCTGCGGATGTTGGCCGCGTGGTACGCCTCCACCGCCAGGATGCCCGCCGCGGCTTCGAGGTAGGTCTTGTTGGTGATCAGCGGTGCGGCCCCCTTGTAGGCCGTGACGCCGACATCCTCGAACAGGAACGCCGCGAGCAGGAAGTTCTCCTCGCACGAGAACGCGTCGAAGCTCTGGCCCGGCTTGACCAGCCCGGCGGCCTGCGCGGCGGCGGTGAAGCTGGACTGCAGGTCGATCGCCGGCCGGCTGACCGCGGCCGAGCCGAGCGCGGTGCGCAGGAACTGGACGTGGGCCTTCTCGTCGCTCGCGATCTCCTGCGCGTACTGGCGGGCGGCGCGGGTCTGGAACCGGACGGCGCGGCCGCCGGTGACGCCGCCGCGGGTGCCCGTGCCGGTCGTCATCGAGTCGGCCAGACCCTTGCCGGTGGTGGCGTGCAGGTAGAACTCGGCTTCGAGGTACTCGAGGTTGAGGGCGAAGTTGAGGACGGCGCCGTCACTGACCTCAGCGGCCGCGGCGGCCGCCGCTGCGGTGGGCTTGGTGTTCGCGGCGGATGCGGTCCCGGTGGCGAGGCCGCCGAGCGCACTCGCGCCGACGACCCCGAGGCCGGTCATGCCGGCCGCTTTGAGGAAACGGCGGCGGTCCTGGTGGTTCTCCGCGCTCCGGTTGATCATCGAAGCGGCATAGCGCTTGCCAAACACGGACGAACTCCTCCCCACCCGCGCGAACGGCGGGCGTCACCCGGCGTCGAGCGTTCCGGCGCTGGGGGATGGATCCTTCGTGGACAGTTCGCTTTCGAGGCTGGGTGCGCTGCGGATGGGTGGTGGCCTTAAGTGGGTGACCGCGGGCACGACTTGGGCGATTCGTGCTGTTCGCCGACGAAAAATACGATGGTTTACCCGCTACTCAGCGGTATAAACCCGTGTGGCCGGAAATAAAAAACTTGGATTTGCACCCAATCCGGTGAAGGTCGCCGCCCCGAAATGCGACTGACAGTGAAGTCCACACTCGAAGGGGGGTGAGATGGATGGATACTTCCCTGACGGATGACGCACCGACGGGGCAGCCGCTCTTGCTGCGGATGCTCGTGGTCGCCGGCGCGTTGTTCGGGTTCGCCCTGCTGGCCTTGGCCGTGTCGGGGGCCGCGGACGCTTCCGAGGGTTCGCCCCCGGATCGGCCCGGGTTGCTCGACCACGTCGGGAGCACGGCTCACAGTGTGCTCAAGCCGGTCGAACCGGTGCTGACGTCGGTTACGAAGCCGGTGCACGCGGTGACGGCGCAGGTGGCTCAGGTCGCGAAGCCGGTGACGAACGGGCTCGAGCCCGTGCTCGCGCCGGTTACGCGTCCGGTGCTGCGCGCGGCGGAGCCGCTCCTGTCGGCCCTGCGCCCGGTCACCGAGCTGGTGGTGCACGCGGTGTCCCCGGTGACCTCGCCGGTGCTGCACGCCACGGCACCGCTGACCGCGCCGGTGGCTCGGTCGATCGGGGCCGAGGACGTGGTCCCGGTGGTGACCGGGCGCCAGGACGGCGACTGGCCGGCGAAGCCCACGCCGCGTGAAGACGTGTCTTCGCCGAGCGTGGCCGCGCCTGCCGGGGGCAGTACTCCGGTCACGGTCACCTCGGCCGATCCGTGGCGTTCGCGGGTCGTGCACGCTGCTGTCCGGTCGGCTGCCGAACAGCCCGGTTCGCGGATCGGTGGTGCCGATCCGGTGCCCCTATCGGGCGGTGGCGGGCTGCCCGACGACGTCTCCGGTGCGAGCGGGACGATGTCGGCGAGCGCGGGTGGCCAGCACGGTGGCGAGTACGCCGTGACCGCGGCCGGGAGCAGTGTTCCCGGTACCGATCGCACGTGGCGGGCACCGCCCGCCGGCGCGTGGTCGTTGCACTGGCTGGAGTACTACGGCAACGACCACCCGAGCTGACGGACCCTTCCACCTCAAAATCCACAATGGACAGAGAGCTAGGAAAGGGAAGTCATGCACAAGTACGTGCGACGCGGCCTGACCGCCGCGGTCATCTCCGGCGGGTTCGTCCTGCTGGGATCAGCGGTGGCCAGTGCGGACACCGGGAACTCGGGCCCGCTCGGCGGGCTCGGCACCACGCTGCACTCGGTGGTCTCCGGAGCTTCGGCCGGCGGCACCGGCGGGGACTCCGGTTCCGGCGGCAACGCGAGCAGCAGCAACAACGCTGTCAGCGGGAACTCCGGCAACTCGGGCAACTCCGGCGCCACCGGGCACAACAGCGCTTACGGCGTCTGTGTCCTGGCCAAGTGCAGCACCTCGGTGTCCTCGGGCAACTCCGGGAACACGGGCGCGACCGGCTCGACCGGGAACGCCTCGAACACCAGCAGCACCGCCGGCGGCCACTCCGGGAACGCCGGCAACGGCGGCTCCGGGACCACGGCGGCGTCGGGCAGGAACACCGCGGACTCGCGGGGCGCCCGCGGCGTTCTCGGCTCGGTGACCGGCACCGCCAGGAGCGGCAACGGTGGCGACTCCGGTGACGCCGGGAACGCCACCAGCTCCAACTCGGCGGTGTCGGGGAACTCGGGCAACTCCGGGAACTCCGGGTCGACCGGCGGCAACAGCGCCTACGGCCTCTGCCTGCTGGCGCAGTGCTCCACCACGGTGACCTCGGGTGACTCCGGGAACACCGGCGCCACCGGCGCGACCGGCGACGCGAGCAACACCAGCACCACCACCGGTGGAAATTCCGGCTGGGCGGGCAACGGCGGCGACGCCGGCGTGGTCAGCACCGGCCAGAACTCCGCGATGAACAACGGTGGGCACGGCTGGGGCTGGAACCGGCACGAGCAGGGCGGCCGCACCGGCGTCCTGGGTGTCGTGACCGGCACCGCCAAGGGTGGCAACGGTGGCGACTCCGGCGACGCCGGGAACGCCACCAGCCACAACAACGCGGTGACCGGGAACTCCGGCAACTCGGGCAACTCCGGTTCCACCGGCGGCAACACCGCCATCGTGTGGACGCTCGGCGGTCAGGACAAGGGCCGCGGCCACGGTGGGCACCAGTACTGCGGTGGGAACCACGGCGGCACCTGGAACCACCACGGCAGCTGGAAGCACGAGGGCACGACGTCGCACACCGCGGTGACGTCGGGCAACTCGGGTGACACGGGTGCCACCGGTTCGACCGGCGCCGCGTGGAACACCAGCAGCACCACCGGCGGGAACTCCGGCTGGGCGGGCAACGGCGGCGACGCCACCGTCGTCAGCACCGGCCAGAACTCCGCGATGAACAACGGTGGGCACAGCTGGAAGCGGCACGAGCAGGGCGGCCGCACCGGCGTCCTGGGTGTCGTGACCGGCACCGCCAAGGGTGGCAACGGTGGCGACTCCGGCGACGCCGGGAGCGCCACCAGCCACAACAACGCCGTGAGCGGCACGTCCGGCAACTCGGGCTCCTCGGGCTCGACCGGCGGCAACACCGCCGTCGTCTCGACCCGCGGGCACGAGCAGCAGGGCCGTCACCACGGCGGCTGGAAGCACGAGAGCACGACGTTGCACACCGCGGTGACGTCGGGCAGCTCGGGTGATACGGGCGCTACCGGTTCGACCGGCGACGCCGGGAACACCAGCAGCACCACCGGTGGGAACTCCGGCTGGGCGGGCAACGGCGGCGACGCCGGCGTCATCGCCACCGGCTGGAACACCGTCGCGCACGCCCCGCACACCGTCTGACGGTTCACGGGGAGCGCATGAGTGGGGCACCGGAGAGATCTGGTGCCCCACTTTTGTCGTGCGGGAGTTCAGTCGCCGAGAGCCGGGCCGCCGTCGCAGCCGTCAGTGTCGTATCCGTGGCCGCTGATCCGTCGGAGGACCGCGCGACCGCTGGGCGGACTGGTGGAGGCGGGCAGCGCGGCAGTCACGAGCAGATGACGGCCGGAACGTGCTCGCGGTGTTCTCCTTCTCCTCAAACGGTCATCGGTCACGATCCGGATGGCGAATGGATCACCAGGAGTTCAGCGGAATGAGGCCCGGCGGACAAGTTCCCGGCACTGGACGAGGCCTGTGGGTGCCAACGCGGAAGGCCCGGTCACCTCGGTGACCGGGCCTTCGCGCTGGTTCAGCTGACCACGAGGCTCGCGACGGACGGTGTCGTCGGCTGCAGCGAACCGGTGGCGGGTTCGACGGTCACCGCGACACCGTCGGTGGTGGCGGGGAGGACGGTCTCGATGGTGCCCCGGGCCCGAGCAGTCCCGCCGATCGTGGCGTGCCCGGCCCGGTGAGCCACAGCTCGTAGGCGTGGTCGGCGTCCAGCTGTGGCAGGGCCTGCGCGGTGACCAGTGCTTTGCCCAGCTGCCGGGAAGCCGTGGCCGAGACCGAGCCTCCGCGGGCCACGGCCGCGCGCACGGTGGTCGCGTCGGGCGCGGATGCCACCGCGCCACTGTCGGCCACCGGCACCGGGCGGCCGGAGACCGACTGGTCCAGCCCGATGCTGATACCGCCGGCAAGTACCGGGGCCGCCGCGGCGACCGACACCGCTGCGATCAGTGCGCGCTTGCGCCATCGGGAGCGTCGTGCCGGGGCGGCAGGCTCAGGGGTGACGCGGGGCGGCTGCTGCCGTGTCTGGGAAATCTCGGCGAGCACCCGCCGTCGCAGTCCCGGGCCGGCAACGACTGTCGTGGCAGCGCCCAGTCTGGCGGCGGTTTCCCGGAATTCGGCGACCTCCTCCGCGCACGCGGCGCATTCGGCCAGGTGCCGGGTGAAAGCGGCATTTTCGAGGTCGTCTACCGCGTCGAGGGCGTACGCGCCGGCGAGGATGTGGACGTCGGCGGTGGTCATCGGTGCACTCCCAGAGCATCGCGCAAGCGGAGCAGTCCGTCCCGCATACGGGTCTTGACGGTGTCGGCGGCGACACCGAGTTTTTCGGAAACTTCCCGGCAGGTGTAACCCTGAAAGTAGGCGGGCAGGATCGACTCCCGCTGGAGCTCGGTCAGGACCGCCAATGCGGCGCGAACCTGCAGCTCGAAGTCGCGTTCGGGAGCAGTAGCCGGAAGTCCCGGAAGTCGGCGTGCGCGCCCCCGTTGGCGATCCGGACGGGTTTGAGCATGTCGGCGGTCGCCGGGCTGAACATGGAGAAGTAGCCCCGCTGTCGTTCGGCGGACGTGGGGCCGCCGAGCAGCTGGGTGACCGCCGCGGCGGCGACGGCGTCCGTCTTCGGCACCGTCCGGGTCACGGCTTCGGCGCGAGACGGGTCGTCTGGTTGCCCGCGGTGGAAGAAGACCTTGACGGTTATGGCGGGAGTCGTGCGCGGGACCGCGTCCGGCGGGCGCTGCTGGATCTGCGGGCTCACGGCCACGGCAGGCGAGAAACACCCCGTCCGCCGTCACCGGTCCGCCCGCTGTGAAAGACCGACGATCAAATCGTGACCGGCACACAACGGTCCCGGTTGAGCGTTTCCCGCCCCCGGTCAGGTTCGGCGTCTCGGCTGCCACTTCCGGTCGATCAGCTTTGGGGGCGCTTGAAGACCTCGGTCGGCAACCCCAGGTTCTCGACGATCCGCTCGGCCGCGTCCCCGAGCCGGGCGAAGTCGGTGCCCAGTGGCTCGATCACCAGGCGGCGGATGTTCGCCACGTGCGATGGGGACGCCGTCGCCAGGTGGGCGCGGCCCGCGTCGGTCAGGGTCGCCGTTGTGAAGCGGCGGCCTTGGCCGGTGCACACCTTCCTGGTCACCCACCCGCGGTCCTCCAGCCGGGCCACCGCGTGGGAGATCCGCGGCAGCGAGCCGTTGGCCATCTCCGCGATCTCGCTCATCCGCAGGCTTCTGCCCGGCACGACCGACAGCCGCGCCAAGATCATGTAGCCCAGCAGGGTCAGGTCGGCGTCCCGCAGCAGCTGGCTTTCCAGCGCTCCTGGCAGCGTGAGCAGCACCTTTGCGACGTTCACCCACGCGTGCCGCTCGTCGTCGCCGAGCCGGGCGAACGGTTCCACTGCTTCTTGCTCGTGCACGCTTGACTTTAACACGCAACTCAACCTACGTTGGGTTTAACACGCAACCCAAGGAGGAGCGATGCCGAGCACCGCCGCCCTGTCTCCCAGCACAGCTCTCCGCCTGGGGGTCGCCGTCGTGGCGGCCGCCGCCGTCAACACCGTCATCGCACTCGCCGCGTCCGCCCTCGACGACGGCGGCACCGGGATGGGCCTCAACCCCGCGGCCTACCTGCCCGCGACGGTGCTCGGCGTGCTCATCGGCGCGGCCGGCTGGGGCCTGATCGCCCGCCGAAGCCCGCGGGCGCTGCGGGTCGTGGTGCCCGTCGTGCTGGTCCTGACGTGGATCCCGGACGTGCTCCAGCTGACCGCGGGCGCGACCGCCGCCAACGTCGCCGGGCTGATGCTGATGCACCTGGCGGTCACCGGCGCGGTCGTCCTCGCCCTCCGTCCGACCCTGCGGGTGCCGGTCGTGCCGGCGCCGGCACCCCATGTGGGCTGACGTCGGACGGCCTCCGTCCCGTCGTGGCGGGCACCGACGGGGGCGGCCTGCGGGCACGGGGGCCCGCCGCGCTGGTCGCGGCCGGGGCCAGAACCCCCGGCGCCGGCCAGCTGCTGGGTTGCGCCCGGCAGCCGGACTGATCAGACCTGTTCACTCAGCTCGAAGAGCGTGCCGCAGCCTTGGAGGCGCCGGTGCAGCGCCGCCGTGAGGCGCTGTGGGTCCTCGGCAGGTACCGGCCGCGACCTGGATCAGTCGGCCCCGGAGGGCTTTCTCGGGGTTCCGCGCGGGGGGTCAAGCAGCGCGGCGCGGGGCTCGACGGCTCACCCTCTTGGGTGGTGACTCGGAGAGCGCCGACGAAGCCGTCAGCCTCCCAGCTGAACGAGCCGTCGATTCGCTCGGGGCGGCATGGCGGCTCACCGAGGCCGTTCGACTACGTGACGCCTGCGTGGAATCACGGTGCGTCGCAAATAGTCGAGGTGCGAAGAGTTGACTGTGCGTGATTGAGATGACACGGGCGAGGTAGCGATCTGTAACTCCGTCGTGACACAGACCCTTTCAAGTGCACGGACTGCGATGTAGCATCGGTCCGATCAAGCCGACGGATCAAGCCGGACGGCACAGTCGCCCTGGACGGTGTGCCCGTCCACTCCGAGAGTGCCGAGGGGTCAGGCCCATGGAGTCCGCAGTAGTCGGCCGCGCGCTGCGCGGAATTCTGGTCGTCGTCCTGTTGCTGGCCGGCAGCGTGGGCACCGCGGGGGCGGTGACCGCGCCCGCCGATGGCCCATCGGCCAAGGAGAAGGAGCGCACCTCGCTCGCCGACGTCGCCAAGACGCCGGAGCCGCAGGTGCCCGACAAGTCGTGGCAGGTCGACGGGAACGGGACGTTCACCGACTCGATCGCGATCCGGGTCCCGGCCTTCCACGACATCACCCCGCAGTTCTCGCTGGCCTACGATTCGTCCGCCCTCAACGGGCTGGCCGGGGTCGGCTGGACGCTGAGCGGCCTCAGCGAGATCGAACGGGCCGGCGCCGGCAAGGGCGCCCCCCGCTACGACGCCTCGGACGTCTACCTCGCGGACGGCGAGGAGCTCGTGCCCTGCGTCGCCGGCAGCGTGAGCCCGAGCTGCACCTCGGGTGGCACGCACGCGACCAGGAACGAGTCCTTCCGGAAGTTCGCGCTGACCGGCACCGGAGCCGCCAGCCGGTGGACCTTGACCGCGAAGGACGGCGTCAAACGCGTCTACGCGCCCGTGCTGTCGGCCGGGACCGATCTCGTCTACCGGTGGGGCCTGAACCAGGTCGTCGACCCGAAGGGCAACACGGTCACCTACAACTGGGCGGCCAACCAGTTCGCGTGCTGCTGGGAGTACCTCGATTCGGTCACCTACAACGGGACGACGGTCAAGTTCACCTACGAGCAGCGCACCGACACCGACCTGCGGGCGATGGGCAACGGCGGCATCCGGACCGTCCAGGGCCGCATCAAGACCATCGACGTGAGCGTCGGCGGCAGCCGGGTCCGCGCGTACAAGCTGACCTACGCCACCAGTGACGCGACGGGACGGTCACTCCTGTCGGCCGTGCAGCAGTTCGGCACCGACGCCGTCCTGGACGCCGCGGGCACCGTCACCGGCGGCACCGCGATGCCACCCGTGACGGCGACCTACCAGGCCGGCGCGCCCGCGTTCGTCTCCGGCAGCAACAACCAGGCGTTCACCGGCAACAACAACGCCGCCAAAGACTTCCCGATGGACATCAACGGCGACGGCAAGACCGACATGCTGGAGCTGTGGCCGAACTTCGGGACCTACCAACGCAAGACGTGGCTGTCCGACGGCACCGACTTCACGCTGGCGTCGGCGGAAGGCGCGACGTCGCTCAACGAGAACGCGCGCTACCTGCCGGGTGACTTCACCGGCGACGGGAAGTCCGACCTGCTGGAGTTCTCCCCCTCCGGCCTGGGTCTGGCGCGGCAGCTGTGGGTGTCCACCGGCACCGGCTTCACGGCGGGTTCGACCGGCGCGGCCCAGGGCCGCAACGACGCGAACGCGCGCTTCCTCCCGATGGACGTCAACGGCGACGGCAAGACCGACGTCCTGGAACTGTATTCCTGCGGCATCTTCCCGGTGAACTACTGCCGCGCGACGTGGCTTTCGGACGGGACCACCTTCACCCTCGCCTCCAACGACGCCGGCATCGCCTACGACGCGAACCGGCAGTTCGAGGCCGCCGACGTCAACGGCGACGGCAAGACCGACTTCGTCGAACTGTCGCCCGCGCTCTTCGGCGCCGGCAACCGGCACATCTGGCTGTCCACCGGAACCGGCTTCGTCTCCGGGGCGAGCGACTCCGGCATCTCCTGGAGCGCGCCGAACGCGGAAGGCGCCGGCAGCCGGTTCCTGATGATGGACGTCAACGACGACGACAAAGTCGACATGGTCGAGCTCTACCCGCTGTTCGGCACGTACACCCGCCGGACGTGGCTCTCCACCGGCTACAGCTACAAACTGGGCGCCACCGACACGAGCATGGCCTACGCCGAGACGTCCAAGCAGCTCGTGATGGACGTCAACGGCGACCACCGGATGGACATGGTCGCCCTCTCCCCGGGATTCCTGGGGGCGTCGACGAAACGCGACATCTGGCTGTCCACCGGCTCCGGCTTCACGCCCGGCGCGAGCGACCCGACGATGGGTACCTACTCCTGCAGCAAGGGCACCTGCACCAGCGACTTCCTCGAAATGGACGTCAACGGCGACATGCGCACGGAGATGGTGGAGCTCTACAACACCAACTTCGGCCTCAACAAGGGGCGCCACATCTGGAACATGGGCGGTGCGGCGACCGACGTGCTGACCTCCCGCACCAACGAGTGGGGCGACAAGACGACGGTGAGCTACCAGCCGTCGTCGGCGTGGGCGAACACGAACAACCCGCCGCTGACCCAGACCGTGTCCGCCGTGACCGACGACGCCGGCCCGGGTGGCGCCGCGACCACGAACTACAGCTACTCCGGCGGGGCTTACCACCACCCGGAGCGCACGTTCCTCGGGTTCCGCACGCAGCGGGAGACCAAGCCGTGCAACGCGGGCGAGACGCAGTGCCCGTACGTCGACACGACGTTCCGCCAGGACCTCGCCGCGATCGGCCGGCCCGAACGCGTCGAGAACCACGGCGGCGACGGCGCGCTGCTGAGCTCGACGGTCACCGACTACGTCACCAACGGCACGACCGTGCCGAGGACGGCGCTGCCGACCGGCACGATGGAGACCGCGTACACCGGCAAGAGCGCGGTGTGCCCCGGAGCGGACTGCAAGCGCAGCTACACGAGCCGGGCGTACAACGCCTACGGCGAAGTGGTGACCCAGATCGAGAACGGCGACAACGAGCAGGCGGGTGACGAGCGCACGACGGTGACCACGTTCGTGCCCAACACGGCCGCCTACATCGTGAACAAGCCGGCCGCGGTGAAGGTCGTCGCCGGGGTCGGCGCCGGCGGGACGAAGCTCAGCGAGACCCGCACCGGGTACGACGGCGCGGCGTGGGACCAGGCTCCCGCGGCCGGTTACGCGACGTCGTCGGCCCAGTGGCTTTCGACCCGGGACGCGTTCGTCGGGACGGGCAAGGAGTACGACGCGTGGGGCAACCTCACCGCTGAGATCGACGCGCTCGGCGGGCGCACCACACTCGGCTACGACCCGGCGTACCACAGTTTCCAGACCTCGGAGACCAACGCGCTGTCCCAGACGGTCGACGCGACGTGGGATCCCGTCTGCGGCACGCCGACCCAGGTGAACGACCTCAACCGGCAGGCGACCACGGTCACCTACGACCCGCTGTGCCGGGCGGCCGAAACCACCCAGCCCGGCGGCAAGTTCGAACGCCACAAGTGGGTGGACGTCGGCGATCCGGCCAAGCAGTACGAGCAGGTCGAGAAGCCGGCCGCGGACGGGACGGGCGTCCCGCAGTGGAGCCGCCGCTACGTGGACGGTCTGCAGCGCCCGTACCGCACCGCGGACAAGGGCCCGGACGCGGCGACCGGTGACATCTACGTCGACACGGCGTACAGCGCCCGCGGCCAGGTCGCGTCGAGGACCGCGCCGTACTACTGGGTGGCGGGCACCGCGCAGCCGGTGACGTACCCGACGCTCACCGCCTACGACGGGCTCGACCGGGTGGTCAAGACCACGCTGCCGGGTGGCGCGGTCCAGACCAAGAGCTACGGCCCGTGGTCGACCACCAGCACCGACGAGAACGGCCACGCCACGACCGACCGCCTGGACGCCTACGGCAAGCGCGCCGAGCGCCAGGAGACGGTCGGCGGCAAGCCCGTGACCGCGCGGTACGACTACGACCTGCGGGGAAACCTCGCGAAGTCCACCGACCCGTCCGGGGCCGTCATCACCTACACCACCGACTCGTTCGGGCGGCAGACGAAGGTGGCGGACCCGGACAAGGGCGTCACCACCTACGAGTGGGACGACGCCGGCCGCGCGGTCGCGCAGACCGACGCGAACAACCAGCGCACGACGTTCACCAACGACAAGCTGGGCCGCAAGACCGCCAAGACGACCAACGCGGGGACCGCGTCCGCCGCGACGGTGTCCTGGACCTACGACCAGGTCCGCGCCGGCTACGCCAACGTCGGCAAGGTCACCGCGAACACGGACGCGGCCGGCACCCGGACGTTCGACTACGACGCCCTCGGCCACACCGTCAAGACCGTGCGGACCGTGGGCGCCGCGAGCTACGAGTTCCGGTACGGCTTCGACGCGGGCGACCGCAAGCTGTGGACCACCTACCCCGACGGGGACACGCAGGGCACCGCGGCGGCGCCGTTGCGCTACGACAGCGCGGGCCGGCTCACGGCGATCCCCGGCTACGTCACCTCGGCGACCTACAACGCCGACGGCAAGGTGACCCGGATCGCCAACGCCAACGGCACCACGACCACCCGCCCGCACGACGCGGAACGCGGCTGGCTCACCGGCATCGAGACGAAGTCGGGCGCGAACGTCGTGCAGGACAACGAGTTCACCCGCGACGCGAGCGGCAACATCACGAAGGTCACCAGCCCGTTCCCCGACGAGAGCTGGAGCTACACCTACGACGACGGCGGCCGGCTCACCAGCGCGACCGACGACGCCGGCCCGGCGAACAACCAGTCCCTCACCTACGATGCGGCCGGCAACATCGCCTCGAACTCCCGGACCGGTGCCTACGCCTACGACCCGGCGCACCCGCACGCGGTGAGCACCGCCGGGGCGAACGCCTACACCTACGACGCGGCGGGCAACATGACCTCCGGCGCCGGCCGCACCCTCACCTGGAACGGCGACGGGCTGCTCGCTTCGGTCGTCAAGGGCGGAGTCACGTCGACGTTCACCTACGACGCCGACGACACCCGGCTCCAGCAGGTCGAGGGCGGCGTCACCCGCCGCTACCTCGGCGTCGACTACGAGGTGAACGTCACCGCCGGCACGACCACCAAGTACATCTCGATCGAGGGCACGCCGGTGGCCCGGGTCGACGGCGGGACGAAGTACTGGGTGCACACCGACATCCAGGGCTCGGTGCAGGCCGAGACCGACGCCGCGGGGGTGGAGGTCCACCGCAAGAAGTACCGGCCCTTCGGCGAGGTCCTGTCGGCCGGTGGGTCGCTGCCCTTCGAGTCGCGCGGCTTCATCGCCGAACGCCAGGACTCGACCGGGCTGGTGTACCTCAACGCCCGCTACTACGACCCGCAGCTCGGCCGGTTCATCTCGCCCGACCCCACCATCGACGGCGAAGACACCATCGGCCTCAACCGGTACGCCTACGCCGCGAACGACCCGGTGAACCAGGTCGACCGCACCGGCCTCTCGTGCCAGAAGGCGGACGGCAACAAGTGCGACCCGGAGAACGAACCCAAGATCACCCGGTCGGAGATCATCGCCCGGGCGCAGTACTGGGTCGACCACAAGCCAGGGCCGTACTACGACCCGGACAACTTCGCCCCCGGTGACAACGGTTTCTCGCCCGGACCGGGTGACGGTCGCGTCTACCGCCGCGACTGCTCCGGGTACGTCTCGATGGCGTTCCACCTCAGCTGGAGCGCGAGCACGTACACCCTGCCCTACTACGGGGAAAAGATCGACCGCTCCGAGCTCCAGGCCGGGGACATCCTGAACTCGACCACCGAACACGTCCTGCTCTTCCACAAGTGGCTCGACGACAAGGGGAACTTCGAGTACTACTCGTTCGGCGCGACCCCGGTGAAGCGCGCCACGGCCAACATCAACGACTCCACCCTCGACAGCCACGCGAACGGCAACTACCAGGCGTACCGCTACGTCAACGTCGTCGACGACCCGCCGCCGCCACCCGGCGTCATCGGGAATTCCGTCGGCCGTTCGCCGTTTTCCTGACGGCCCGCGCCCGCGTGCTCCTGTCCGAGCAGTTCCTCCTGGAGGGAACCCGATCACCGGCTCGCCAGCCAACCTGACCCAGCACTCGGACGCAGTCGGCGAGCGTCTGCGGTCAAAGTGCGGGGATGGTCCCGGCCCAGGGCCCGCGGCATCGACCCGAATCGTGTTCGGGAAGGACGGTGATGCTCCAGTGCTCGAGGCCGGCGGGGTTGGGGTCATCGAGCGGTGGGGTGAACCTGGCGGGGGACACCAGCAGACGACGAGTTACGACGACATCGCGGCGGCCGGACACCGGCACGGTGAACTGTGTACCTGGTCGGACGTATTCGGGATTTCCGAACTGCGGCCCGCTACCGGTGAAGGCGTCGCGGTGCTTTCGCAGAAGTGGCTCGTCCGCCGAACCTGGTGTGCCGATCGGCTCGGCGGGGAACTCGATGTCGACGGTGACGGCGTTGACGAGGAAGAACAGGCCGGGGTGGACGGCGACGGTGCGGTGAACCCGTCGGATCACGGTCATGGATCGCACGCTAGCTCGGCGGCCACCAACCGGCACCTGCGGCTGCTGGTCGAGACCGACGGCTATCTCCGCCCCCAAGAGGCGGCGGCTATGAGCGCAGAGGTCGACGCGGTGATCGACCGCTACCGCCGCGAGCCCGCCGGCGGTGGGGGTCAGTGCCCCCGAAGTCCGATCCTTCCTGGTCGCCGGCGACTGCATGCCGACCGGTGGACCGCCAGAGTCGTTGCCGTCGTCACGGGAACGCTTTGTGCCAGCCGTGTTCGCGGTCGCGGTGAGTCTCTGCCGTAGCCAAGGCGGTCGAGCAACTCGGCTCCCCGCAGGCTTTGCGCCAAGAGACGGAACCTGAGATCCAGATCGTGGCTCGCGCCCACGCTGTACGCCCGATCCCCGCCGGGTGGCTGCTACCGCCTGATCACGCCGCTCACCGGCACAAGAAATAGGAGCGATAGCCAGCTTGTTCGCCATCCGGCGATCGAGGTTGGGGTGAAGTCGTGGGCCTGCGCCACTCGTTCGCCGCAGTGGGAGCGTCACTGGCGTCGGGATACTGGCGGTGTGAACCACGACCCAGCCGACGGTGAGTACGAGGAGATCGCGAGGATCCTCGGCCTGAGCTCCGGCACGGCGAACGTCATCCGCGGTCCGGTGTCAGGCACGGTGGTGCAGGCGGGCACGATCGGCTCGCTGCACGTGCACCACGAAGGCTTGACACGGCCCCGGCAGTCGGACCACCTCGCGATGTGCGTCGCGCGGGTGTTGTCGCGGGTGGACGAGCCCGCCGGCGTGGCGATGGTGGTCGACCGGCGCACACTGGTCACCGACATCGAGGTCGTGAGCCGGGTGCTCGGAGCCGACGCGACGCCAGGCGGGTCGATCACCGTGGACTTCCCGCTGCTGGCTCCGGGCCGCACGCACACGGCTGTGGTCGAACGGTGGCGGCCCGACGGGCTCGACATCGCAGTGCTGAGGCTGACGAGCGCGCCGACGCAGCGACTGCTGCGGGTGTGGCTGGTCGACCCGGGCAACTGCTGGGGCCACCGAGCCGGGCTGGTCGCGATCGGCCTCGGCGCACCGGACGGCGTCCCCGTCAATGCGGTGCTGCTGGCGCACCAGGACGAGAACACGATCGCGATCGACATCCAGGCGCCAGCGCGGCCGGACCTTCTCGGCTCTCCGGTGTGGGACGACGACGCGGCGGGAATCGTCGGCGTCGCGGTCCGCGGGAGCCGGGTCCTGTCCGGGCGCCGGATCGCTGCCGCCGTCGGGCTGGACCTCGGACCGGTCATCGCCCTGGCTCCGCCCGATGACGCCCGCGCCCGGCGAGCCCTGCGGCTCGGGTTCGCGCACGTGCTCAGCGCCCGGCTGGAAGCCCTTCCCGCCGGCGAGGACCGCGACCGCCAAGTGGATGCCCTGCTGCAGGAGTCCGCCGACCACGCCGACTTCCTCGGTGTGGACCTGCCCCAGTCGGCGCCGGACCCTGATCCGCGCGTCGGCGTCCTGCTCGGCCGAATCCGTGACGGACACGCGGTGCGGAACCGGCTGGCCCGCACGCACGGCCCTGGGGTCGCGGCGGCGCACTGGGTGGGCGTGCGGCTCGCGGCCGTGTCGGAGAAGCTGGCGCCCGTCGACGACCGCGCCCGCGACGCCGATGGGATCGCGACCGGGTGCCGCACCTCGGGTCTTCCGGACGACCTCGCTCAACGAACCGCCGACCTGGTGCGCCAGCCCTCAGCCGCCGCCGCGGACCTCTCGGACGTCTGGCGCTGTCGCGACGAGTTGGTGGGCTGGTGGGACGAGCGGCTGGCGACCGACCGATGGACCCGGGCCGCCCAGCGCGACCTGTGGGGCTACACCCGCTCCGCCGCGTTCGCCGGGATAGCCAGAGCGCGCGGTGTCGACACCCGTTTCGCCGCGACCGCCCGCCGGCACGCCGATGCGCTCGACATCGACGTCCCGGCCCTGTTCGACCGCACCGGCGACACGGTGACCGACGACGTTCGGGCGCTGCACTACATCCTGGAGGAGATCCCCGCCCCCATAACGCGCGCGATGGTTGCGCGCTACGGCCCGACCGCGGATCGCATCCTGTCCCTGTCCCGCCGCCTGTTCGGCTGGCTGCTCTACCCCGAACCGGAGCTCTGCCGCGACCTGGCCACCACCATCACCGACACGTGCCACGCGTTGCGTCTCCCGAACACCCTGGGCGCCCCGCACTCGTCCAGTCTCGCAGGCGATGCCGACTACGACACCGCGTCGAGCGCGATCCTGGCCTTCGACCGGGAACTGCGGACGTTCCTCGACCAGGCGGTTCGCACCTGGGCATGAACAAGCTGATGGCGCGCCCGTCTTGGTCATCGCAAACGCCGCGGCTACCTGAGCAGGGAGGAGACCGGGGCGGAGTAGCGACGCGGGCCGGGCACTCCACCGCCGTCGGCGCGCAAACCGTCGCGCAGCTCCAGCTAGGTGTACCTCAGTAGGTGGCGCAGAGCCGGTCGCGGATGGATCGACAGCATGGCCTGCGGGGACGGCTGTTCGAACCACGTTGCCCCATCGGTCGCCGGGATGCGGCCCGGGTAGCTGCCGTCGGCAGTGTGGCAGCTACCCGTGCCTGGCTCCCGTGGCTGCCGTGAAATCATGACACCGCAAGTATTCTTTGATGCGCACGGCGAGACACGTTGGTGGCGATTTGCCGTTTCAAAGCTCTGCCTGGTTCGTGTAGGTTACTTCTCTTCAGGGGTTGCGTTTGATCGATCTCAGCCGCACCAGGTGTTGCCGGTGTAACTGAGGTTGCTCGACAGCACCCAGCCCCATTTGGAGCTGCCGGTGTTGAATCCGTAGTAGCGCGGGTTTCCTTGGATGCGAACGTTGATCAGGTCGCCGACGTACGCATCGCCCACGTAGTTTCCGCCGGACTCGGCGTCCGTCATGTTTCCGGGGTTTGTCACGCGGTACTGCCACACGGTCGAGCACCGGGCTTGTGTGGTCGATGCGTGTGCGGACGGAGCGATGTCTCCGCCGGCGGTCGCAACGCCGATCGCGGACATGGCGACGGCGATGAGGCAAAGCTGTCTCAGCATGATTGTTCCCTCCCTCGGGCAGAAATTTGCTGGCGAGCAACACTGTAGGGCAGGAATTGCTGACTTTTTGGCGTTTCCTGTCAGACTGCCTGATTGGTCCAGGGCGGTCGTCTGTTCTTCTTGATCGTGATACGCAGTGCAGTTGAACAAATGCGCCGGTGGAATGAATCAAGCTGCGGTCGGGTGAATGAGCACGTCATCGATCGGTCCGGTACCGACCTGGGCCGGACCTCCTGTCGCGGGGATGGAGTCGAGGTGGCGTTCGACGAGGAAGATCGTGCTGCACGCGCAGATCGGCGAGCACGACGCCCGGGTGTGCTTACGCTGCCAGGAAATAGCCAAACCTGGCAATCGGACAGCCGGGAGCTGATCAGCCTGCCGATCGCGGTTGCTCGGCGGGGAACCGGACGCTCAGCAGCTCGTACGGAGGTACTGGTTCAGGGCCCAGCCGGTCCGGCCGTCGGCAGTGTGGACGTACGACCAGGGGCCCGCGTCCTCGTGGTGGTCCAGCGTGACGACGTCGCCGCGGGTGAGGTGGCCGATGTCGTGGCCGTCGCCGCCCGGGTGGTCGCGCAACGTCGCCGACTCCGCGCATTCGGACCGGCTCACCGTGGCGTGCGCCGCCGGGGTGGGCCGCAGCACCAGGTAGCCACCCGTCGCGGCCAGGGCCACGACCACGATCACCGCCGCCGCGAGCCACCAGCGGCGGGCCGGGGCGGGTGCGCGGCCGGTGGTCAAGGCGGCGGCGAATGCCGGGACGTCGGGGAAGCGGCGCGCCGGGTCCTTGGCCATGGCGCGGCGGACGACGGCGTCGAACCGGGCCGGGGCACCGGTGCGGCTCGGTGCCGGTGGTGGCTCCACCGCGACGGCCATGGCCAGCTCGGTCAGCGTCCGCTGCGGGTAGGGCCGCTGCCCGGTCAAGGCCGCGTACAGCAAGCCGCCGAGGGCGTAGACGTCGGTGCGGGGCGTTGCGCGTTCGCCGCGCCACTGCTCGGGGGCCATGTAGGTGACGGTGCCGGTCAGCTCGGCCGGTTCGTCGGCGGTCCGGTCGAGGCTGTGCAGCCAGTCCGCCTGCCCGAGCGAGCCGGTGCCGAGGGTGGCGTCCACCGTGGCGACCCGGGCGGCGAGGCCGAAGTCGGTGACGCGGGCGCGCAGCCCGTCGGCGGTCTCGGTGAGCAGGACGTTCGCGGGCTTGAGGTCGCGGTGCACGATCCCGGCCGCGTGCAGCGCCGCGACCGCGTCGGCCACTTGCCGCACCACCGCGACGGCCGTCGCGGTGTCGAGCGGCCCTTCGTCGAGCCGGCGCTGCAGGTCCGGGCCGTCGATGCGCTCCATGGCCAGCCACGCGCCGGCCTCCGGGTCGACGTCGAGGATGCGCACCACGCCCGGGTGGTCGATCGTGCCCGCGCGTCCGGCCTCCGCGCGCAGACGTTCGCCGTGGCCGGACACCGCTGTCAGCTCCGGGTGCAGCACCTTCAGGGCGACTTCGAGGCCGTCGGACTCCCGCGTGGCCGCGTACACGACCCCGGTGCCGCCTCGGCCGAGTTCGGGACCGAGCCGGTAGCCGGTGACCAAGGGGTGCGGCGATGCGGACACAGCGGGAAGGTTATCCGTTCGGGTGGGTTTCGGCCGTGTGTTCGGGATTCGCCGTCCTGGCCAGCTGCGCGAGTGCGGGCAGGACGCCGACGAGCCGGGCCCGGACGGCCGCCGGGGCGCTCTCGCCCGCCAGCGCGGCCAGCACGGTGCGGGCGTGGCGGCCGTCGTCGTCGGCCGGGGTGGCTTCGACGGCTGGCTCGAGCTCCCGCACCGCGGCGACGGCCTGGGCGAGCAGGTGCGGGCGCGGGTGCTCCTCCAGCAGCAGTGCGAGCAGGCGCAGAGCGCGCCGGGCGAGGCGGGCGGCCAGTTCGGGGGAGAGGGGCGCAGCCTCTCCTTCGCCGCGCCGGGCGCGCATCCGGTCGATCCACGGCTCGACGGCCGCGCCCTCCCAGATCGGGCCGGAGGAGAGCTCGGCGGTCGGTTCCGGGATGTCGTGGCTGCGGCGGCGGCGCCACACGGTCACGAGCTGGCGGCTGAGGCCGAGCGCGTCCGCGATCTCGGCCAGGCCGTAGTACGCCCGCCGTGGCGCCGTGTCCTGCTGCATCACGTGATCAATGTAGCTGGAGAAGTCACCACTTGCTATTTGCGATGACGCGACTTACCGTCGAGATGTCATCCAAAATAACGCGAAAGGATCGTTAAGATGACATCAAGGAGTGTTCTCGGCGGTGTCGCCGTCGCCCTGTCGGCGCTGGGGCTCGCGGCCGCCGCACCGGCCGCGTCGGGCGAGGCGATCACCGAACCGGTGACCGTGCACTGCGACCTGGCGCACTACTACGCGAACTACGACCAGGCCAACGACAAGTTCTACGGCGAGCAGACCGACTCCGTCGCCCGCGGCGGCACGATGAACCGCCGCATCAAGACCCCGTTCGAAGGGCCACGCGGGGTCGTCGTCTTCCACGTCGACCAGTGGTACTTCACCACCCGCGCCTGCCTCGGCTGACCCAAGGAACTTCCCCATGAACCGCAGGACCACGTTCGTCGCGGCGCTGGCGGCCACCGGCCTGGCCACCGCGCTGTGCGCCACGCCCGCCGCCCAAGCCAGTGAAGACGTCCTCTACGTCTGCCACGCCCAGGACACCTACGTCCGCGCGCAGCCGGTCGGGGAGATCGTCGGCACGATCTTCCACAGCCAGACCTTCCACCGGCTCGAGCCGACCACGCCCGGCGGCTGGATCAAGGGCTACGCCCCGGCGGTGCTCGACGGGCCGGCCGCGCAGCAGCACGGCCGCATCGACGGGTACGTCGACCACGACTACGTCTGCACGGGACCCCAGGACTGATGCGCGCGACCGCCCTCACCACCGCGCTCGCCGCCGCCCTGGCCGTCACGGCGTCGCCGGCGCAGGCCGCCGACGACACGCACTACACGACCTCGGCGACGCTGACCCAGGCGTCCTGCACCATTTACGAGAATTACCCGAAGGCCGGCGTGCCGGACCGCCACTGGGTCAAGGATCGCACCGCCGCCGACGGAACGCCGTACCACCTGGGAGTGCGCTACACCGTCAACGACTACGCGCTGGTGCTGGACTACGCCCGGTCCGACGCGGCCATCCACTGGGGGTTCACACCCGCGAGCTGCGTGGATCCGGGGTACGCGAAGGACACCCACGGCGCTCGCATCCCGGAGCTGCACGGCTTGGACAGCCACGACGCCGTCGTGGCCATCCCGTTCCAGCCCGCGCACGACGGTGACTCGGTGGCCACGATCCACGCCACCAGCGCGGGTTCGCTGCGCAGCGCCCCGCAGTCGTTCGTGATCGGCAACGTCCGCGACGGCGACGAGTTCCGCATCACGACGGCCCACTGCGGCTCGCACGCCCCGACGGCCTGGATCCTCGGCTACGCGCCGAGTTCCGGGCGGTGGGGGTACCTCGAGGCGATGCACTTGGCCGCCTGCACGTGACCCGTCCCGGGCCGGCCGGATCCGGCCGGTCCGGGTTCCGGCAGTGCGCGTGTGGTACCGGCGATTCCGCCGGAGACCTCGGAAATACGGCAGCGCGGTCGCTCTCTTCGATTTGGCCACGGCCCGAGCTGGGTGAACTGGTCTCGGACGAACGTGTAGCCGCCCTCATGGGTCTGTCCTTTGCCGACCGTACGGGCCGAGCACGCCACCAGCGACCGGGTGTGCCCGCTGTGCCGGGTGCGGGGATGTCCTGGGGGAGATCGGCGGTGTGCTCGGCCAGGAACGCCCGGGTGGTGGCGAAGTTCTGCAGCGACTCGAACGGTTTGACCTCCTCCTCGTACCCGACCGGCAGCAGCCGGTGGTGCGTGGTGGCGATCCGCGCTGCGGGCGGGCGGTCGAGCCCATCGAGCAGTTCTGCACCGAAGCGGCGTTGTTCCTTGCCAAGCCGAGCCATGTCGAAGGTGCCGCGGCGGCGCCAGCTCTCGCGCAATCTCAGGTATGCCGGGTTGTCGCCGAGCCACTCGGCCAGCGCGAAGAGCGCGTCGGCGATATCGGGCGGTGGTTGTTCGTCGACTCCACAGTAGTTCGCGCTGTTGAGTCCAAGGATGACGACCGCGCCCTCAGCCAGACGGGCGCGCCACTAGCGACGCCGCGCCTGGGGGAGTACCAGGGGCAGAGGCTCGGGCGCTGTCGATGTTGCCGCATCGCGCCGAGTGACTGCGGGGTAGTCACCGCGCCGACGTGCGTGGCCGGAAGGTGCGTTCGCTTTCGATTTCACCGTCGAGGTTGTGGACGATGTGCTTGACGCGTCGCTTTTTCGCGGCCTGCCGTCCGGCGACCACGGCGTCCACCCGGTGGGGTGAGGTGTTGGAAGCTCGAACGCCGCCCTCGATGTGGTTCTTCCACTGGCCGTCTTCGAAGTAGGTGTGGATGTCGCCTTCGGCCATGGAAACCCCTTCGTTCGGATGTACGGCAGCGAGGACGAGGCGGCCGCCCGAATGGTGCCGGCGGCGGTAGATGGCGCCCGGGCTGGGGTTGAACCCGGGGCTGTCACCGAAGGCGATCCCGGGGGATTCGGCATCGGTCGTACCTCACCATCTCGTGGATACCCGGGCGGGCGCGGTCGAACCGTTCCCGAGCGCCTTCACAGCGGTAGGTACTCGCCGCGCTGCAGGAGGTGGACCCGGGTAGCCGGCCGGCGGTCTCGCACCTCCTCCAAGAAGTTCGACACCGGGGAGTGGAACAAGCCGTAGTCGTCGAAGTGGACCGGGACCGCGCGGCGTGGTTCGAGCAGGTTCAGCAGGTCGACGCCGCCGCGGTGGTCGAGGGTGACCAGAACGCCGAAGGCGCGCGTACCGCCCAGGTGCACCACGGCGAGGTCGAGGTCGGGGAAGTGTTCGCGGATGGTGCGCAGTTCGTCGTGCAGCACCGTGTCGCCGCTGATGTAGATCCGCAGCGGCGGTGCGTCCGGGCCGGCGTGGTATTCGATGACGCTGCCCATCACCGGCGGCAGGACGCGCCGCATGAGCCCCGGGGCGTGCCGGGCAGGCACGGAGGTGATCGTCAGCCGGGCTTCGCCGTCGGTGAAGCTTTCGCTCATCCAGGTCGCCAGGGGGAGCGGGGCGTGGAAGCCGCGGCGGAGCAGGCGGCCGGCGGCGTGCTCGGTGGTGAGGATCGGGACGTCGCGGGGCAGCTCGCGGGAGGCGATCCGGTCGAAGTGGTCGCCGTGCAGGTGCGAGAGCACGACGGCGGTCAGCGGCGGCAGGTCGGCCGGCTGCAGAGCGGGTTCGGTGCGGCGGCGGGAAAACAGGCCTTGGCCGAAGTAGGACCACTGGCCGCGGTGCAGGAAGTTGGGGTCGGTCAGCAAGGTGAACGGGCCCAGCCGGAGCACCGTCGTCGCGGTCCCGACGAACATCAGGGAGTTGCCGGCGGGAACCTCGGACATCGGTGGTCCTTTCCAGGCGCGCCCGGGGCTCACTGGGGCTGGGGGACGGCGCCGAGACGCCGACGGAGTTCCGGGACGAACGCAGGATCGGTGCGGGCGAGTGTCGTGAGGTCGGTTTCCCGCGGGGTGCCACCGGTTCGGAGCACACCGTCGATGATCACTCCGGCCGCCGCGAGGGCCAGGCCGTCGTCGCCGATCGGCGGCAGGTCCACGAATTCGGGGGACCGGCGGGTCAGCACGAGGTCGAACACGCCGGCCGGGCCGCCGCGGCAGCAGTACCGCACGTGGTAGCGGGCGTGGTCGAGGGGCCGCACCTGCCAGACCGTGCACGCCGTGCTGAGGGACATGCCTGTCGATACCCGCCCGGGTCGGGGACAAACGAAGGAGTACCCAGGTCGGGTTAGCGGAAGACCGGGAATCCAGGCGTGCAGCTCTGCTGTTCGGCGTCGGTCTCGCTTCGGGCCCGCGTCGCGCGGTGCCTGTCGCAGGCGGGGCCGGTTACCTCGTGCTCTGGGCAGGCGCTGCTGGCCGGGCTCGTCACCTCGGCCGAGGACGCGGGATCTGGACGATCCAGAGCGGTGTGTTCCCCGAGAACATCGCGAGCCGGGAACTGCACCGCCGGGCCGGGTTCCGGGAGATCGGGGTTCGGCAGCGTGTCGGCTGCCATCACGCGTCATGATCGAACGCCGTAGCTCCCGCGTCGGGAACTAGCTGTGATGTTCAGGGACGTTGTCCCGAGCTGAGGTGACCCGGTGACGGCCTGTCGTGCAGACAGGTGAAGGCCTCCGGATGTGAAGTGGAGCTGTC